>JBAZHO010000152.1:0-4571 GCA_041652375.1 Opitutales bacterium
AGGGGCGTCATTGTCCTTGTTATAAATTGTGTAACGCCTTTTGCTCCATAGCGCAAGCATGGCCGGAGCCATGCGAGGACTCAGAACTGGAGTCTCTCTTGCCCGCGCCGCTGCATGGCCTTGCTTGTGGGGGGGCAAATGGTGTATTATTCTCCCATGTCCGATCAGGAATACTATGTCCGCAACCCGGATTCGGAGAACGCGCGTGGACCGTTCTCGCTGGACAAGCTTCAGTCCCTGTCGGAGGCTGGTCAGATAGACCGTCAGAGCCTGTATTACGACGACCAGACGGAGAGCTGGCGTCTGGTTGGCGACAGCGCAGTCCTGTGCGCCGCTCTGTTTCCCGAAAAGAAAAAACTGACCCTTCGCAGGCGCGGAGCGCAGCCCCCGCCGCAGCCGCCTGTTGCCGCCCCGCTTGCGACCGAAGCGGCGGACGGCGAAGCCGCGCAGGCCGTGAAGCCGCCCCCGCCCGCCCCGGTGCAGGAGGAGGCCCCCGCCGCCCTGCCGGAGCCGGTCCACGAGCGCAGCGGCATCGAAGTGGAGGACTTGCTCTCGGCTGCCGAGGGGCATACCGACGAGATGGAGCTTCTGCGCGTGCAGCACATGTGGAGGGATCGCGCCGTGGCCCTGTCCCTGCCCATGATGGCGTTTCTGATGCTGCTTTCGGCCCTGTCCCTGTTCGCGGGGGACTGGAAGGCCATATGGGACTGCGCAAAAGTTCCGCTGGCCGCCAACTGGGCTGGATTGGCGGAGAAACCCATGAATTTGCTCGGGCTGCTGGACCTGTTCTTCGCCATGCTTCTCGCGCTGGCCGTGACGCGGGCGTATCAGCCCTTGCGTCTGCGCCTGATGCTGGGGCTGGGCTTCCTTGGCTACTCGGCCTACGCGGCGTGGACCGCCGGTAGCGCGGAGTCCGGCCTCAGCCTTCTGGCCCTGATCCTGTTCAGCGTGGGCGTTTATGTCAGCACGCTGACCATACGTTTTTCCCTTCTGCTCTTTTCCGGCGTCTGCGCTCTGGCCGGTGTCGCGGGATACGGCATACTGCGCGTTTTCCCCGGCATCCTGTCCTGAAATATCCCGCATGTCTCGTCTCCCGTCTCTGCCCCCCCCAATTCCACAACTCCCGCACGATCATGATGACCCGCATCCATACTTTTATGCGCAAGGCGCGCAAGGCACGCGAAGATTTGTGGATGGACGAGCGCATGGCCAACCGCCGGGGCGTCGTCCTTGGCTTCCGGGTTCTGACCATCCTGTGGCGGGGCGTGGTGGACAACGCGCTTTTCAGCCGCGCGGCAGCCCTGAGCTACTCTTCGTTGCTGGCCCTCGCACCCGTGCTGGGCGTGATAGTCCTTTTCACCGGCAGTTTCCTCAAGGTGAACCCGGAGGTACACATCAAAAAGGCGCTGCTGTTCATCGCGCCGTCCATTTCCCAGTACATCCATCTGGACGAACACGAGGCCAAGAACGGCGTTGTAGTCGCCGTGACCGTTTCCGGGGTCGAGGGAGGGGAGGCCGCCGCCGCCGCGCCGACGGAAGAGCACCCGGTGGCCCTGTCGGAACAGGCCAGCGAGATGGGCGACGCCTTCGACATCCTGCTGCGCCGCATGATCGAGGGCGCGCAGACCAATCTTGGCGGCATCAACCAGCAAGGCAAGGGCATCGCTGGCGCCATCGGCGGCCTGCTGCTCATCTGGATCGGCATAACCCTGCTCGTGGCCATAGAAAACGCCCTGAACGACATCTGGGGCGTCAAACGAGGCAGGGCGTGGAGCAAGCGCATAGTGCTCTACTGGGCCATTCTAAGCCTCGGAGCGCTTTCCGGCATCATCCTGATCGGACTATTGTCCGCGACCACCGTCGCGGGCCTGCTGGACACGCTGCCCTTCGGCGCGAGGCTGACGGGCATGCTCATATTCATCGGGCCGATCATCTCCATCGTCGGCCTGACGCTGCTGCTAACCGTATTCTACCAGTTTTTCCCGAACACAAGGGTGCGCTTTCTGCCCGCGCTGGCAGGCGGCATCGCTGCGGCATCGCTGCTGGTGTTGAACAACCTGCTGTCCATACTCTACATCAACAACGTCATACGCATCCAGAGCCTGTACGGGTCGATGGGCATCGTGCTGGTGCTCATGTTCGGCCTGTATCTGTTCTGGGCCTTCCTGCTGCTGGGCGGCCAGATCACTTTCGCCGTCCAGAACGCGCAGTTCCTCGCCAACCAAAGGGCGTGGGAACACATCAGCGAACGCACCCGCGAGACCATCACCTTTGCCGCGTTCGTGCTTGTCAGCCGCCGTTTCGCGCTCTGTCAGCCGCCCATGTCGGCGGACGAGCTAGCGGAGAAACTCCGCGTGCCATCCAACATACTAAACGAGAGCCTTACGCGCCTTGCGGACATGGGCCTTGTCACCGCCATGGACGACGAGGGCGACGACGGGGGTTCGGAGCGCACCTGCTTCAGCCCGGCCCGGCCCCTGCGCAGCATAAGCATGTCCGACTTCCGCAAGATATACGCCTCCCACGGCTCCGACAGCGGCGCGGAGCAAGTCGGCAAGGTGGACGGCCTCATAGACTTGTACCGCCGCAGCATGGACGATGCGGTGCGGAACGCATCTGCAAAAAACATGGAAACGCTCCTAGACGAAGTGGACGCCGGACCGCCCCCGGACGCGGACGCGGCCAAGGCCTAAACTGTCGCCCGAAGAGTCCCGGCAGGTCTGATGGAAGAACGGACCCGGCCCGAAGAACGCCGCATGCAGGTGGCGTCTGGGAGACGCTCGAAGGCGAAGACATTAGCGCCGGACTGCCGCGCCCTTGCATTCTTTCTTTTCAAAGGGCGGGAAATCATGCATCACTGATGCTTCCGCTTCAGGCCGGAGTGGCGAAATGGCAGACGCAGTTGACTCAAAATCAACCACCCGAGAGGGTATGTGGGTTCAAGTCCCACCTCCGGTACCATTCTTCATCCATCATAAGATATTATGGATGAATGATTAGTGGATGTGGCTCGGAAACAGCCCGATGGCGGTTGCCAGATTGACATGGCAACTCCGGCATGTGGCTCAAACGAACACCCTCCAAACGCAAACCCTCCTTCAGGGTATCAGAATACACGAACAACTCCGGCTCCACGTCGTGGAGAGTCTCGGGATTCATCGAAGGCAGGCGCATCCGGCGCAACTTCGACAGTCCCGAGGAGGCCGAGGCGGAGCGCCGGGCCTTGCAGGTTCTCGCCCTTCAGAATCAGCCCGACTTGCAGCGCGTTGTGACGCGCCTCTCCGACGAGCAGGTCCGCGAGGCTGAGGCGGTCTTCCAGCGCCTCAAAGGGCAGCCCCGCTCTCTCCAGTTCTACGTGGACTACGCCCTAGCCAACTACAAAGAGCCGGAGCTTCAGAAACCGCTTGCCGAGGCCGTGCAGGAATACGTCACCTTCAAGGAGCGCGAGTATGAGCGCGGCCTGCTCTCAATTAGTCAGATGCGGTCGATTCGTTTTGAACTTGGTCATTTTAAAAATAGCCATCCAGTTGCAAGCGTGTCCGAGTTTACGCCTGCTGTCTTGATACACTTTCTTGAGCGCCGCAACCCTGCACTGAAGACCATCAACAACCGCCGTGGCATCCTCTCCACATTCTTTCGATACGCACTTCGCATGGAGTGGCTTGTAACTAACCCCATAGACAAGACCGAGCCCCTGCGCATCCGCCACAGGCGCGGTTCGGCAGAGACCATATCGGCGGCGCAAGCGGCGGAGCTAATGGAGCATGTCGAGGGCTACCGAGACGGGGCGATGGTGCCGTATTTCGCCATCTGCCTTTTCGCGGGCATACGCCCATGCATCCAGTGCGGCGAGATCAGCAAGCTCAAGCCCGAGAACATCCGTCTGTCCACGCGCACGATCCACATTGAGCCCGAAGTCTCGAAGGTCCGCATGAAGCGCAACGTGGACATCCAGCCTAATCTCGCGCAGTGGCTTGCTGCGTATCCGCTGGACCGGTATCCGATCCTGCCCGTTAACGCCAAGAACATGCGCAAGGACATCTTCACGCGCTTCGAAATGTCGCACGACATTCTGCGGCACACGTTCATATCGATGTTCGTCGGCAAGTTCCGCTCGATGGGCGAAGCGGCTCTGCAGGCCGGAAATTCCGAGTCCATCATCCGCAAGCATTATCTCGACCTCAAGGACCGGGACGAGGCGGATGCGTTCTTCGCCATCCTCCCCAAGAAGCAGGTGCCAGCCGCCGCGCCCATGCCCGACCCGCAGCCGCTCGTCCTGCCCATCCGCCGCCCATCGAACTTCACCGCACGCAAGGCGACCAAGAAAGCCAGTGCCCGTTGACAGCTTCATTTACACGCATGAACACGACAACAAATACGATGACAAAGAACAACAAAGCATTCACGGACATGAACGGCCTGCGCGCCGCCGGGTTCTGGCCCAACGGCAAGGCCCCCTCGGTGCGCACGCTGCGCGACTGGACGCGCTTCCGCCTCATCCCGCACCACAAGGTGGGGCATTTCGTATTCTACGACGTGGACGAGGTGGAGGAGTTCATCCGCACCCGGCC
>JBAZHO010000152.1:4581-5556 GCA_041652375.1 Opitutales bacterium
ACGCCACGGGTTGTGGCCTGAAATCAGCGGCGTGGACAGACACGGCGGCATCTGATGGGAGACCATCTAGTGCCGCCGTTTTTTGTGTCCGCTTGCACGCACTTGCATTCACTCGATTCCCGGCGCCGCGCAAGTGGTGGGGAATCATGGAGATGCGAACTGGCTGGCAACAATCTTCATGAAAATGAATGCCTCTGCTTGCCAAACGGTGGACTGATTGCATCATGCGTTCTGCTCCGCCCGTTGAGTCTGAGTCCGTCAGCAGGGGTAAGCGGGAGGGAGCCGCCGATGGGTATGGCGACTTCCCATCCACGCCGGACTTTGGGGTTTCGGCGCGAGGAGTATCTGTCGATACACTGGCCCCGCTCAACTGGAGGACGGCGCACTCTCCAGCAAATGACGGCATGGGAAGTGTCTGCAGACCGCAGACTCTTCCGAAAATCTTCCGTATGGCAACGTTCAGGACTTTGGCATTTGCTCGCCCGTCAACACTCCGGGAGGTCCGCAGGGATCTCCTGTCCAAACTATTCACGCCCCACGAGGCGTTTCTAAAGAACCGAAAAATCGACCTGTCATCGCTCGGTGACGTCAATAATTACGCCGCGCTTGGCAATCTCGCGGACGCGCTGATGCAGCCGGGGGCGGACACGCCAGCGGCGCTGGTCGACGCGCTCTTTTGCATCAGCGAAATCGCGGCTGACCACACCTTCGAACTACTCGCGGAGACCTGCGATCGGCTCGGGCTCGTGATCGGCAGCGATCCAACGCCGATGGACCTCGCGGTGGCCCTCTGGATGCACGCTCCGGACGAGGCCCGGAAGATACACGCGGAACTGCTCCCGCATCGCGTCCGCTCGTACGAATACTTCAGCGCCGTGGACAAAGAAACGCGGCGCGCCTTCGAGAATCCGGCTGCCCATGTGCTACGCATAATCGAGAAGGACCTCGAAGCTTGGTTCATGCACAAGAAAATGG
>JBAZHO010000153.1:0-5088 GCA_041652375.1 Opitutales bacterium
TTTTATCCGCAGATAAGCAGGGATTTACGCAGATTATTGAAAAGAAGACTTTCTGATTTTCTAATCCCTTTTTTATCCCTGCTTATCTGCGGATAAATGTCTTGTTTCCGGGGCCGCCGATCAGCGGACGGGCCAGAACAGGGGCGGACTTAGCACTCTGACGGCCCGCTCCGTCACCCTGTCGGGATTGGACAGCACCGGGTCGAGGGTGGTCCCCGTCGGCGTCACCCAGAGAATGGCGTCTGAATTGCTCGCCCCGACGCCGACCAGCCGGGCGAAGGACACCGCGAAAGGAGGGCTGTTGATCAGATCGAATCCCGTCAGCTTGCGGTAGGCGTTCAGCCTGCGCCCGGCCCAAGCGTCGAGCACGGCGGGGTCCGATCCGGCCAGCAGCACGGGGTCCGAACGCACGTAGTTGCTGTTGAAAATCGGTCCTCCGACAAACTGGAACCGCTCCATGCTGAGGATTGTCAGCGCCCAGTTGCCCAATAGCTCCGGTATGGCCGCGATTTCCGCCATCGCCACGGGCGCGTTGGCCGGGCTGCCGAGGAAGCGCGAGCGGTTGGACACGTTCCAGAGCGTGGCGTTGGCCAGCGAACCGCTGATTTCCATCGCCGGGTTGTCCACGATCACGGGCAGGTTGATCCAGAAATCCACGTCCCTGACCAGCGGGGCGGCCAGATAACTTTTGCGCAGTTCCTCGTCTTTCACCGCGTCGGGATTATCCATCATCTTGCGCCCCACGTCCGACGTGTAGTCCACGGGCAGGGGGTTGTCGTAGAACCACGTCTTGTCCCACATGGTTCCCCTGTCCAGCACGCGGACGGGGACCCCGTCGAACTCGTCCTTGCCTGTGCGCTCGCTCAAGGGCGGCAGGTAGCCGGTTTCGCGCATGAACTGCTCCCCGGCGTCCAGAATGAAAAGCTCGTTTTTCCTGAAGCCCCGGCTTGTCAGCTCCGCGATGACGGCGCGCACCAGCGCCTTCGGGGTTTCAAGCCCCTCGCCGGAACTGGTGAAAATCTTGATCCCGACGGAACGTTTTTCGCCCGGCACGAGGCGCTTGCCCGTGCGCATCTCGAACGCGCCGAAAATCCATGTCACGGCCTCGCGGTAGCGCGCCTCGTCGAAGGACGGCATCCCGTAGGCGTAAACCATGCCGTTGAACTCGGTCCTGTCCTGCGGCTGTCCCCAGAAGGACGCTTCGCAAGGCGAGGGCTGCAAGAACGAGGTCAGTATCGCCGCAAGCGCAACGCAAGACTTTGACAAGCTGGCAGCCGTGGTTAAACCCATAGTAAGTAAATGAGGCTAAGGATTAAAAAGACTCTGACGCTGACCGCTCTGGTCATGTTCCCACCGTTTTTCGGATGCGGGCTGAAGGAGCAATCCCCCTCGGCGGTCCTGTCCGATGCCGGCAGGCAACTGGATCAGGGCAACACGCAACAGGCCATAGATATTCTGGAAGCGTATGAAGAACGCAAACCCGGAAATCCGCAGGTGCTCGAACAGCTAGCCTTCGCATGGGCCCAGAAGGGCGAGGCGAAGATGGCGGCCTACTATTTCAACCGCCTCGCTCAGGTCAGCCCCGAAAGGCAGGACGCCCTGCTCTTTGCCGCGCAAAGCCTCGAACAGGGAGGGGACAGGCCCGGCGCAATCGCCCTCTACGAGCAGTATCTTGCGAAGAATCACGAAGACGCGGGCGCTTGCATCGCCTACGCCCGGCTGGCCGCCGCGCAGGGGCTGGCCGACCGCGCCCTTAGCTCCTATCATCTGGCCTACGAACTGAAGCCCTCCGGCGCGACGGCGAGCGCTCTGGCCCGCCTTTACCTCGACAAGAACAACGAAGCGCAGGCCTCCGTCTGGTACGACACGGCCCTGAAGGACCATCCCGACCAGACCGAAACCGCGCTGATGGGCCTGCTGGAAATCGCCATCCGGCAGAAAGACTATCCGAAGGCCGACGCCTACGTGACCCGGCTTCAGAAAGACTTCCCGGGCAGCCTCGAAACCTCCGCCATGAAGGACGTCCCGGCCCAGTTGGCAGAGTGGAAGCAGAAGCAGGAGGACTTGCGCAAGGCCACCGCCGCCCTCACAGCCGCCAGACTCAAGCCGCCGCAGCCCCCGCCGCCGCCGCCTCCTCCCGTTGCCGAGCAGCCCGCACCCAAGCCCGAGGCCGCCCCGGAGAGCATCCCTATAGACCCCGACGCGCCCGCCCGGCCCGCCGACAGGCTGACCAAGGCGGAAGCCGTGGCCAAGGCCGCAAGCGCCGAGGAACAGGCGGACCTTAATGCGAGCGTCAAAGCCGCCGCCGCACCGGCCCCGCACATCGTGGAGCCGCCCCCGTCCGCCCCGCCCGGCCCGCTGGAGCTGGCCCGCAAGGCCCGCGACGGAGGGAACCTTCAGGAAGCGGCCCGCCTTTACCCGCACGCGCTGGCCATGGAGCCGACGGCGGCAGTGTGGAACGAGTATTCGATCGTGTCGCTCAACCTTGGCAACACCGGGCAGGCTTTCGCGGCCTCGCTTGAGGCGACGCGGATGGACCCCTACAACGCGGGGTTCGCCCTTCAGTATCTGCGCGTGGCGCAGGCCGTCTATGAGCCCAGACGCTTTCTTGGCGAACTGATACAGATGCGCCGCCGCTTCCCGGACGCGCCCGTGATAACCCTTGCCCTAGCCCGCGCCTACGCGCAGGTGGACCACAACGCGCGCAACGCCCGCATCCTCTACGACGAGTTCCTGCTGAAGTATCCCAACCATCCGCTATACGCGCAGGCCAGCAAGGAACGCGACGAACTGCCCGCTCCCTAACGTGGGTGCGTCCCTCAAATATCTTGAGTAATTCAATCCTGAATTCTGTCATCCTTTAGTCCCGAAGGGACGACCTGTGACAGCCCGGCGGTGGAGCGAAGCGGAACCCCGGGAAACGACAGAATAACAATTTTCAAGCCCAAGGTTTGGCCTTTAGCGGCCTGCACCTTGGGCTGTCACAGGTCGCACCTTTGGTGCTATAGCGGTTTCCAAAAGTCGGCCAATTTGAAGCCGCAGGACGAACGCATGCCTTCCCGGACGGCTCGGAGAGCCGTCCCTACCTTTAAGACGGTTATCGCACTGATATTTTTAATCTTAGGTAGGGACGCCTCTCCGCGGCGTCCGCGGCGTGTGCATACGTCGGTTGTCCCGTTTCCTTGCCAGATTTGGTTTCTATTTTGGGAAACTTTTGGCAATCGCTATATCAACCGCAAAGACAGACTTTCAATGGTTTCTTGCGGGACACCGCCCTAGGGAGCGTCTGCATATACGACTCCCGTCGGAATCCGCATGTCTTTTCGGTGAAAAACCAGTGCATTCGCTTCGAAGAATCCCGATTCATCTCGCCTCATGTTACGGTTTTTCACTCGAAAATTCATCCCGCCTCCTCGGTCCGCCTATTCTCAAACGCTCCCTAGCGCAGATGCGGCGGGATGATTGAGCGCGGGGCTTCAGTCACGCTTTTCCGCGCATCGGACCCGGCGGCGCGTTTCCGGCGGGACTTCTTGGGGTCGGGCACGACGCCGAAGAGCGGGTTGCCGCGCTCGATCTCGCGCACCAACTCGCGTGCGAGCATCTCGAAACGCTCGTCCGCCGCGCTAAGGTATAGCCACTTGGGCAGTACGGGGTGCTCCGTCAGCGCGGGCCAGCGGGCCAGCACCTCCGCGTGGTTGGGTCGCTCGACGGGAAAGAACGCGCCTTTCCAAGGTTCCTCGCCGTCGGAGAGCACCAGCAGCAATTTGCCCCGCGCGTAAACGGAATCGCAGCCAAAGAAACGGCGCGGCAAAGCCCCTTCAATCCGCAGCAGCGGTTCGGCAAGCCACGCGTATTCGCTCTTCAGCGTCATTTCCCGGATTATAATCCGTCGAATGTCCCTGATGGAACACAAATCCGTGTTCGCAACAGTGACTGCCGGGCAGGCGGGGAAATTTCTTGCCCGCGCTGGCGGATTGCACGGCGCGGGCGGGCGTGATACATATCCGGCTTCAGATCATGCAAACCCCAGAACTTGCCATCATCGTTCCTGCCCGGCTGGCCTCCACCCGCTTCCCGCGCAAGCTGATGCACCCCGTGCGCGGGCTGCCGCTCATCCTCTGGACCGCGAAACGCGTTCGCGCCGTCGCGCCGGAACTGCCCCTGTTTTTCGCCGTGGCGGAGGAGGAGCTTGTTGACGTGCTTGGCGAGGCGGGCTTCAGGAGCGTCCTGACCGATCCCTCTCTGCCGAGCGGGACGGACCGCCTCGCGCAGGCCAACGCAGTCATCGGCGCGAAGCGCGTCATCAACGTGCAGGCCGACGAGCCGCTCGTGGCGGCCTCGCACATCGCGGCGCTGGCAAAGCGCATAAGCTCCGGGGCCTGCGACATGGCCACGCTCGGCACGCCCTTCAGGAGCGTGGAGGATTTCCGCGATTCCAACCGCGTCAAGGTCGTCCGCGCGAAGGACGGCACGGCGCTGTATTTCTCGCGCGCGCCCATTCCCTTCAACCGCGACAGCCGGGGCGCGGTGGACGCCGCGTGGCTGGCCGCGCAGCCAGTGCTGCTGCACTTGGGTATGTATGCCTACACACAGGAGTTTCTCGCCGCGTTCCCGAAGCTGTCCGTGGGCACGCTGGAAGGCATAGAGAAGCTGGAGCAGCTACGCGCAATGGAGCACGGATTCAAAATAGCCGTGGACTGCACGCTGGAAACGACGGTGGGCATCGATACCCCGGAGGACGTGCCCCTGCTCGAAGCCCGGTTGGACGCGTAAAGATTAAGAATTTATCCACAGATTACACAGATTTTCACAGATTACCGGAACGAAAACAAAAGTATGTAACCGCAGATAAACGCAGACGTACGCAGATTTTAAGAATAAGAAAATCTTGTTCTTATCTGCTTAAATCCGCGTTTATCTGCGGTTAAATATTCTTATTCAAGTTCTTATAATCTGTGAAAATCTGTGTAGGCCACCTCGAACAACTCGCGCCATCACGCGCCTTCATTCTCACTAATTCGGCCATCTTGCATAAATAGACCATATATTTGACGTAAGTTATTGACCAGCAACGCGTAGTGTCATATA
>JBAZHO010000153.1:5098-5543 GCA_041652375.1 Opitutales bacterium
CAAATTGACGATAATCTTCTCCAGAGAGCATCTGCATGCTCAGCAGCACAGGGTAAGTCTATGCCAGATGTGCAAATGAGGCATTGTTCGAGGTGGCCTGTAATCTGTGGATAAATCTTTTCCCTTTTCTTTCTTTTTCCATGCCCGCCATACCTAAGAACTTCAAACCCGTCCCCTACGCCTATCACGAGGAGATCGAGCTTACTATCGACACGCTCACGAACCTCGGCGTCGGCCTTGGGCGCGTGGACGGCTGGGTGGTCATGGTCCCGCTGGCCCTGCCGGGCGAACGCATCCGCGCGAGCGTGTGGCGCAACAAGTCCAACTATTCGGACGCGGACATCGTGGAGATTCTCGAAGCCTCGCCAGCCCGCGTGGAGCCGCTCTGCCCCCTGTTCGGCAACTGCGGCGGCTGCCAGTATCAGCACATGAACTACGCCGCGCA
>JBAZHO010000154.1:0-5541 GCA_041652375.1 Opitutales bacterium
CGTCTTTACCCCTAAGACGTTGATGCGCAATCTGTTGGTAGGGACGCCTCTCCGAGGCGTCCGGGGCGCGTGCATACGTCGGTTGTCCCGTTTCCTTGCCAGATTTGGTTTCTATTTCGGGAAACTTTTGGCAACTGCTCTACCCCCATGCGAAAGACATTCCCCCCGCACAAGGGGGGCCCGGCACGAAGTCCGCACATGGGGGACGAAAGTCACCCGTCAAAGCCTCCGAAAGGAAACGCGGGGCCGGACCCCGTGGCTCGGCACGAAGTCCCCCGTAAAGGGCTGGGAATTCCCTTTGAGATGCGGAGCACCTCGGGTGCAGGGAGCGTCCGCCCTGCCGCGTGCGCCCTGCCGCGTGCGCCCGGTTAGGCCTCGGGACGACGACGGTATAGGATTAGGTTTGGCGCTGCTATACCCAAAGCCAACGCGCCCAAAATCAACACCGACGTACCCGTAAGCTGCCACGCCGTGCCGAACATCACCGAATCGAACGGCCCATCCTGAGAAGCGGCGATATTCAACCAGTAAACCACGGACCGGAACATGAAAACCCCCGGAACCATCGGAATCACCCCCGGAACGCTAAACACCGCCGGAGGCACATTCATGCGATGCGAAAGAAACTCCGCGATACCCGCCACCACGACAGCAGCGGCGAAAGTAGCCATCGCAATCTGCAACTCCCCGCCCAACGGACCCATCAGCAACAAACGCGACCCCACCCCCGCCGCGCCGCAAAACGCGCACAAAGCCAACACCCTGCGCGGCACATTGAAAAGCATGGCGAACCCCGTAGCCGCGAGCGCCGCCATGACCGAAGCATGAATCAGAGAAACCCAGTTCATAGCGCCTTTAGAAGTTGCCCAGCCCGACGACCCTCATCGCCATGATAAGCCCCATCGAGACGGAAACCGCCGTCAAAGCCACCGTCAACGCGCGCGAAAACCCCGTCAGCAAGTGCCCCTTCACCAAGTCCGCCACCGCGTTGATCATCGGCACGCCCGGAACCAGATACAGCACCGACGCCGCCACCCCCGCCCCCAACGCATGACTGCCCAGCGAACGCGCCATGAGCGTGGCCAACGACGCCGAAACGAACGCCGCGCAGAACACGCAAAGCAAAGGCTGGAAATGCTGCCCCGCCAACTCCCGACGCACCCAGAAACCGAACGTGGCGGCAAGACTGCACGCGACAAACGCCGCCCAGTCCCCGCCCGAAATGCGCGAGAAAGCCCCGCAGGCCAGCCCCACCATCAGCAGCACCAGCCAGCGCGGATACTGGGCCGGAGCCGAAGCGATGCGCCCAAGCAACTCATCGACCCTCGCCAGACTAAAACCACCCTGCTGCAAACGCTGGAACACGAGACTGATGGCCGAAACGCGCGAATGATCCACCCCCAACGTGCCCACGCGGATGATGCGAGTGACGGCCTCGTCGCCCGACGCCACGGTGACGATCACCGAACGATGCGTGACAAGGACATGCAGTTCCCCCACCCCGAGACTCCGGCCCATCTCCCTGACCGTCTCGAACACGCGCCGCGTCTCCGCGCCGTTCTCCATGAGCATGCCCGCCACGCGCAGCAAAGCCCTTGCGACGCCGTCGAGCTGACGCCTTGAAAGTGAGTCCGCTGGAAGATCCGACATAGGCTGAAAAGTCCTGAAAAAAACTACAAAAACCCGGAAGGCAGGGCAAGCCCGACCGAGCGCCCCGACACGCGACGAACACGCCGAAAAACCGCGCCCCGAGACTACGACGCAGCGGACCCGCCAACCAAAGTAAGGGAGAAATCCAACGCCACGGCCACCTTGCCATCCACCAGCACCTTGCCCTCCATGAAGTGGAAACCCTTCAAAGTCTCCCGGTAAACGACCTCCATGACCGCCGTCTGCCCCGGCCTCACCATGCGCCGGAAACGCGTAACGCCGATGCGCGCCAGCACCGGCACGGACGAAGCCTCTATGGACCCGCCATCCAGACGAATGCGCTCCGCGATGAGCAAAGCCGCCGCCTGAAACACAGACTCGCAAAGCAGCACGCCCGGCGTGACCGGATTGGACGGATAATGCCCCCGATAGAAGTCCTCCTCGGCGCGCCAAGTGCGCTCCGCCACGATGCGGTCGCGGTCGCAGAACGTCACGCGATCGACGAACAAGAAAGGAGGACGGTGAGGAATAACAGCTTGGATATCCATGCGATGCATCTATTTGCGCCGACCAAGGAAGAAAGTCAAAGAATGAGAGTCCGAACGGACTCAAGAGCCCGGAAATCCTCACTCCAGAACCCCCAGACACCCTGCGCGAAAAGCCCGCAAAACAACCCGGAAACGCGCGCGCGAACCCCTTCGGAAGGATGAAAAAACTCAAGAACTCTTGACTCCCGCAACACGACAGTGTTCACTCCCGCCTTTCCTCAAAAAGGAAACAAAAGTTGCTCGGTAGCTCAGTGGCAGAGCAGGTGACTGTTAATCACTTGGTCGCAGGTTCAAATCCTGCCCGAGCAGCCATTCGACAGAGGATAATCCCAAGCTGCCCGAAGTCGAATGCCCTGAGCCTGTCGAAGGGCTTTTCTGGGTTTACAGAATGCCGTTCTGATGGCGCTGGTAGATTGACTGGCGCAGCAGCTCGCTCGTGCGGCGATACGGCATGATGCCGGGCAGACGCTCCACGAAACAATGCCCGCACGCCATTCACCGGTAGCGGTGGCAGTTATATCTTGGTAAACTTTTGGCAGTCGCTATATCTGTCAGGCTCGGCAGTGATCTCAAACTAGTATCACGTAACAGCTAAATCTTCGGATAAAGCCTTGCTAGTTTGATGCGGGCGTCATCCGTCGTGAAACGCCAGTTGACTTTGGAACCGTGGTTGTTTCGGTCCTGTTCCCAGATGGCGACGTGGCGGACTCCGGCCAGAGGCTCCACGGCCATGAAGATGTCCGCCACACCGTTGCGCACATACTCGTGATCGAGGATTTGCCCATGCCCGGGTCTGACGGGTATCGGGGCATGCACCTCGCCAACAAGCTGCTTGCTCGATTCGTCCATGCACACGAGCGGGATGGCGGCGTCATATGGTGCGTGATAGACCTCAAGCACGTCTTCCATGCAGGCGACAAATGAGGCGTTGGCGTCAGGCGGAATCTTCCAATACTTGCTCAGGTGAGGATGCAATTGGTTTTTTTTAGAGCCCGCTGCACGGTCATGGTCGAAACGGACGGCGCGATGTTCATCTCCACGGTTTTTCCGCAACCAGCAAGCTTTTCCAACCGCGCGCGTTCTTCCTGTGTCAGTGTAACCTTGTATCGGGGTGCCATGCACGCTATTCAACGCGATGACCGACACCTGTTCAATGCGAGAATATCATTGTTACGGGATACTAGTCGCGCGGCCAGTCCGCTGGCTCGTTTTTCTTGTCTCGACAGGGCGCGGGATATCAGGTCCGCCGTCCCCATGATGGCGATGCTGTTTCTGGCTCGGCTTACGGCTGTGTAGAACAGCTCGCGCGTGAGCATCGGGTGGTCCGCGCCGGGCAGGAGTATGCCTACGTTCCTGTATTCGGAGCCTTGCCCGCGATGCACGGTCAGGGCGAACGCCGCCTCCACCGGGGGAAGGTTCTGGATGGATACGCCGCGCGGCTTGTCCACGCCGGGGAAGAAGGCGCGTAGCCGCCCGTCTTCGCGCAACACGACGCCGGAATCTCCGTTGAAGAGGTTCATCTTGTGCTCGTTGCGGGTTACGATGATGGGCATGCCGTGGAAGAATCGTTCGTCCCTGCCGCAGTATCTGCGGCGGCGGGCCAGTTCCAGCGCCAGCCTGTTGACGGCGTCGGCTCCGCAGGGGCCTTGCCGCAGCATGCACACCAGCCGGTAGTCGGATGCCGCGTCGAGGGCTTCTTCCGGGCTTTGAGCCGCGCAGAGCTTTTCGATGCCGGGCAATATTTCGCGCTCCACGAAGTCCGGCATCTGGTCGGGCGGCGGCGGGTTGCTCATCGCAATGCAGCCGCCTTCGCGGATCAGGGCGAGGCAGCGCCGGGCATCCCCTTCGCGCACGGAATCGATCAGGGCCGCCAGTTCGGGCCGTTCCGCCGCGCGGTGGTTCTTCGTCAGGCGCAGGAAGCAGGTGGCCATAGGCCCCGGCCTCTGCGCCGCGTCCACTATGTCCGCCAGCGCGCAGCCGCTGTGTATCGAGGGGAGCTGACCGGGGTCGCCGAGCATCAGCAGGCGCGTGCGCTCCGGGTCGATGGCGTCGAGCAGCTTGGCCATCAGCGGCAGGTCCATCATCGAAGCCTCGTCCAGCACCGCGACGTCGAAGGGCAGCGGACGGGCCGCGCCGTGGCGGAAGAACACCGAACCGGGCCTCGGCCCAAGCATGCGGTGCACCGTGCCGTGGCTGATCTGGAGATTCGGGAAGCGGTCCGCCATGACGGAAATCGACTCAAGGAGCCGCGCGGCGGCCTTGCCCGTGGGTGCCATGAGGGCGGCAGACAGCGGCCTCGCGGTTCCGCCCGCAAGCAGTTCCAGCAGGGTTGCGGCGAACGTGGTCTTGCCCGTGCCCGGTCCGCCGGTGACTACGCCCAGCCCCTGCGAAAGAAGCCGCCGGGCGTCCCCCCGCGCGGCATCCGGGACCTGCGCAGGCGCGGCGGCCAGACGCAGCAACTGCGCGGCGAGTCGAGTCTCGTAACCGTGGTAGCGGTGCAGATAAAGGCGCGGGCCGTCGATGATCAGCGGGCGTTCCTGCCCCGGCTGCCCGACGACGCTCAGCGCCCCAAGACGCGCGGACACATCGATCGCCTCGCCCAGTTCGTCCAGAGTAATGCAGGTTCCCCCACCCTCCAGCACTTCGAGAAGCTGCGTCACAGCCTTGCGCAACAGCTCGTCCTGCGTCCCCGCGAGACTGCACAGCATGGTCGCAGCGTGCCCCGCCAGCGCGGGCATGGCCGTGTTCTCCTGCTTCATAGCCCGGTCTTTCCGCAGCCTAGAGCCGCTTCGATGCCGTCCAGCAGGGCCGAGGGGGGACGGAAGGCAGCCACGCCGTTGCCCGGCTTGAGCGGGTCCACGCCGCGCGTGAACACGTAGAACACGCCGCCGAAATGCCGCTCCTGATCCCAGTCCGGCCAGCGGACCTCCATGCTTCGGCGCAGGGCCAGCGCGTAAAGGCAGGCCTGAAGGTAGTAGCCGTGCGAGCGCATGGCCTCGTCAAGCGCGGCGGGCGAGTAGGCGTCCGCATCCGGGCCGAGCCAGTTGCTCTTCCAGTCCAGAATGTAATGGCGACCGTCGCGGCGGAATAGCATGTCGATGTAGCCCTTCAGGTAGCCGTTCACATCCCGCGCGTCCATCGCGGCGATGTCGTCCGCGTAGGCGGCAAAGGGCTGCCCCGCCCCGGCAAAGGCCGAGGCAAGCGCGGCGAGGTCCAGATCCCGCGCCGGGAAATAGAACTCAAGCTCGCGCAGGAGGTCCCCCGCGCCCATGCCCGCCAGCGCGAAGCCCCCGGCCTGAAGCGGCGTGTTCAGGACCTCGGACAGGTTGTTCAGCGCGATGTC
>JBAZHO010000155.1:0-5537 GCA_041652375.1 Opitutales bacterium
GGGGAGGGGGGAGCGCGGGCGCGGGAGGAGCGGAAATGTGCGGCGTCGCCACCGTGTGCGTCCTCGCGGACGGGGCGGTCTGGATGCGGGGGGCCATCTGCGGAATCGCGGGCGGACGCGGCGAGCCCTTGGGCTGGTGGACCGGCGGCGGGGTGGAGGGCGCGTTCATCCCCGAAGGACGCGCTGCGGGAAGTTCGATTTCCTGCCTAGGCTTGGGTGCTTCGCGCACAGGCGCGGATCCCGGTTCAGGCTGGCGGGTAACGGCGGGCCGCACGGGTATTTGAATGTCAACCCTAGGGGGCCTCAAACCGCCGCCGATTACGGGTGAGGGAGCGGCATTCTGCGCGCTCTGGGTCACTTCGCGCGACGGCGGGCCGCTGTAGTTGCCCGATCCGCCGCGGGGCTGCACAACCGGCGGGGGCACGCGGCCCGGGGCCATGCGCACCATCGGGGGCGTCTTGCCGCCAGCCATCGGCGGGGGGACCATCGGAGCCGCGCCGATGCCGGGAGAGCGCATGTGCGCCGCCGGGGGCGGAACGGCCATTTGGGCGCGGGGAAGTTCAGGCGCCGGTCTGGGCGCGGCAATCCTTGGAGCCGGGACCTCGATCGGGGCCGCGACGGCGGGTTCGGCCTTTTCCTGCGGGGCGGGTTGCAGCTTCTTGCGGCTGGCCTCGGCATATTCATCCCGGAGGCTGTCTGCGGAAATGTTGTCAACGGTGCTTGAGGCGCTCTTAACGTCGTGACCGCGCGCGCGGAGAATCTGGATCAACTCGCTGTTGTCCACTCCGATTTCTTTGGAAAGCTGGTATA
This sequence comes from Opitutales bacterium, assembly GCA_041652375.1. Taxonomy (GTDB): domain Bacteria; phylum Verrucomicrobiota; class Verrucomicrobiia; order Opitutales; family Oceanipulchritudinaceae; genus Verruco-01. The sequence goes on from JBAZHO010000155.1 coordinate 811, forward strand.
TACGAACACTCATTGTTGGCGTCTTTAGCCGAGGCCATGTTTGCCACCGCCCTGGTCCCTGGGTCTGTTGTGTGACTCTTAATTAAAGATGATTAGGATTTTTTGTCGCGTGTATTTTTACGCCTGATTCTCGCGGTGCGTCTGGACGATCTTCAGAAGGGTGCGGGCATCGGCCTCCTTGAAGCCAAGCTGCATCAGGTCGTTCGCGCCCACGCCTTCGAAGGCCTCGGGGCTGATGAAACCGTTTTCAACGAGGTATTGCGCAACCTCCTTGGAGATTCCTTCCACGCCGTTCCAACCCTTGATCGCTTCCTGCACGCGGGCGTCGAAGCCGACTTCGTGGGACTGTTCCTTGGCGATGTCGAGCTTCCAGCCCATGAGGCGGGAGGTGAGGCGGGCGTTCTGACCGCGGCGGCCTATGGCGATGGAAAGATCCTCCTCGCTGACCTCGAATGAAATCTTCTTGTTCGCCGCGTCGATGCGGACGTTGCGCGGAATGGCGGGCTTGATGGCTTCTTCAAGCATCTCCACCGGGTCCGTGCGGAAGCGGATGATGTCGATTTTCTCGCCGCCCAGTTCGCGCACGATGCTCTTCACCCTCGCGCCGCGCGCGCCCACGCAGGCCCCCACGGGGTCAACCTTCGGGTCGCTGCTGGAGACGGCGATCTTGGAGCGGTAGCCCGGTTCGCGGGAAATGGCTTCGATAGTCACCGTGTTGTCGGCGATTTCCGTCACTTCAAGTTCGAAGAGACGGCGGACAAACTTCACGCTCGCGCGGGAAAGTATCAGTTCCGGGCCGCGGTTGGTGACTTCGATCTCGGAAAGAAGGCAGCGGATGCGTTCGCCGATTTCGTAGTCCTCGCCGGGCACGCGCTCGCGCTGGGGCAGGATGGCCTCCGCCTTGCCGAGGTCCACCATCAGGTCCCCGCGTTCGCGGCGGCGGATGGTGCCGGTGACAACGTCGCCGATCATGTCCTTGTAGTCGTCGTAAATTCGTTCTTTTTCGAACTGGCGCACTCGTTGGACGATGCTTTGGTGCGCCGTTTGAGCGGCGATACGGCCCAGCGCGGACGGATCGATCTCGCGTTCGATGATGCTGCCGATCGTGGCCGCAGGATCGGTAACGCGGGCCTTTTCGATGTGTATCTGGCTGCGGTTGTCGCTAACGGAGTCCACAACTTCGAGAATTGCCCATGCCTTGAGCGTCCCGGTGCGTGGATTTATCTCGATTTTCAGCTCCTGACCAGCGTTGACGCCCTTCTGCGCCGCGCCCTTGATTGCGGTCACGATGGCCTGAATCATGGCATCGCGCGGGATGCCCTTCTCTTTTTCCATATACTCAAGGACGGAGAGGATTTCGTGACTCATCGTGGTAAAATGCTGATCTTGTAGATAAAAAAAGAGCGGGCGTCAGCCCACTCCCCTGTGGTGATGGAGACTGGTAAAAGTTTGTTTTTACGTCGGAAGACCGTCACTGTCAAGGCCGAGTGCGGCTCTTGACCCGTGCGGTTAATAAAGGTCTTTCGGGGTGGAGAAAAAAAAGTGCCCTCCGCACATGCCGAGACGGTTCAACAAGCTCTTGATCCTTTGTTTGTCAAGGTGGGCACCTTGTGCCCGGGCTTTGTCTTCCGGTGAAACGGCCTGACAGCTACCCGGACTTAACCGGTTCCCGTATTGTAAGTATCAGGGAAGAGCGCTTGCGTTGATATCTCGAGCACAGCAGAGGGCAGTCGAACAGGTATGCATCGGCGCGGACAAAGGTCAATCAGCAATCTCATCCAATTCAGCCCCCGGGCGGGGGGTTGAATTATCCTCGCGTTGCGGGCGGCTGCTTATCCGGTGCTGCCGGTCCGGGGCGGGGCATGAGCATGGACGCGGCTATGGATCCGCCGAGGGCCAGCGCGATGAAAGCCAGCGAAACGGGAATGCCGATGTGAACCCAAGGCTCGACGAGCATCTTCAGGCCCACGAAGGTCAGCACCACGGCCAGCCCCGTCTTCAGGTGATGGAATTTTTCCACCATGCCCGCCAGAACGAAATACATCGAGCGCAGGCCCATGATGGCGAAAATGTTGGACGTGAAAACAATCGTGGCGTCCTTGGTGATGGAGAACACGGCGGGAATGGAGTCCGTGGCAAAGAGCAGGTCGGAGCTTTCCACGACGATTAGCGTCAGGAAAAGGGGCGTGGCCATCAGGCGGCCCTGATGCCGGGTCCAGAAGCGTTTGCCGTCGTAATCGGGCGCGATGGGCAGGAACTTGCGCGCAAGGCGCACGAGCGGGTTATTCTCCGGGTGCGGATTTTCGTCCTTCTGCAGCGCCATGCGGATTCCGGTGAATACTAGGAAGGCCCCGAAAATGTAGAGAATCCATTCGAATTGCTGAACCAGCGTCGTCCCGATGCCGATCATCAAGCCGCGCATCACAATCGCGCCCGTAACGCCCCAGAACAGCACGCGGTGCTGATAGATGGACGGGACGCGGAAGTAGCTGAAGATCAGGACGAAGACGAAGACGTTGTCCATGCTCAGGGACTCTTCGATCACGTATCCGGTGAAGAAAGCCAGAGCGGCCTCGCGCGGACCGAGCGCGCTGTCGGGAGATATCGACGCCCAGAAAAAGTAGATGCCAAGGTTGAACAGCATCGCCAGCGACACCCATGCAACGCTCCACGCCAGCGCTTCCCTAACGGAAATAGCATGCGCCTTGCGGTTGACCACGCCCAGATCCAACGCGAGCATCAGGGCAACGAATGTCAGAAAGCAGACCAGAAATGTTATGCTCATGAGTATTAACCAGAGACAAGCTGTCAGATAAACGCCCCCGAACGCGCCGTTGCGAGCAATTTTGAGTTTTTCAGACGCGCCGCGCCGCATCCCGGTTGCCGGTCCGCCGTCGCGGGCAAGCGCCTCCCGCCGTTCAGGCTTGCCGGGTAAGGACCGAACTGGTAAAACATGTGATTTACTAACTTTATAAAGCCATGCCATCCGCCAACGATCTCCGCAAAGGCCGCGTCATCCGCTACAACGGCGAGCCCCAGCTAATTCTCGAAGTCATGCACCGCACGCCGGGCAATCTGCGCGCTTTCGTGCAGGCCAAGCTGCGCAATCTGCGCAGCGGTCGCAGCGCGGACGTGCGCTTCGGTTCCACGGAATCCGTGGAAGTGCTGGAGACGGACACCAAGAACGTCGAGATGAGCTACAAGCATCTGGACATGTATTCGTTCATGGATATCGAAACCTACGAGACGTTCGAACTGAACGAGTCCATCGTGGGCGATGCCAAGAACTACCTTACGCCCAGCGCCAAGGCCGCCATCCTCTTTGTGGACGGCAATCCCGTTCAGGTCGAACTGCCCAGCGTGGTCGAGATGGACGTGACCGAGGCAGCAGACGCCGTCAAGGGCGACACCGCCACGGGCGCAACCAAGAGCATCCAGCTTGAGACCGGCATTCGCATGAACGTGCCGCTGTTCGTGAAGATGGGCGACCGCATCCGCGTGAGCACGCTGGACGGTTCCTATCAGGGCCGCGCCTAGCCTCCCCGTATTTTGACCTTTCCAGCGCCGCCGCGAGAAATTCGGCGGCGCTTTGTTTTTGTACGCCGCAGCCGCGCGCGCGTGTAAAAGACGTTGAAAACACGGTCTTCCAATGGATTAAGTCGGTTCCCTGATCCGTCATACTTGTCAACGGCGGTATGAGAGCTAAGTTCTATGCAGGAGTCCGCCGATTGCCTTTCCGCCTTCCCCGATCATTTTCCTCATGAAGAATCCCAGCTTTGCAACCCAATGGAATGTGGACCTGCTCGACGAGCTTTACGGGCAATGGCAGAACGATCCGCAGTCGGTGGAGTCTAAATGGCAGGCGTTTTTCGAGGGCTTTGAACTGGCTCTTGGCGGGGCTGCCTTCAAGCCCGCCGCCGCCGCGCAGGGCGCGGTGCTGGATGCCGAGTCCCTTGCGGAGTACGCGCGCAAGCAGGCCCGTTTCGTCGGTGCCATATACGCGTACCGTTCCATCGGTCACACGCAGGCTCACATCAACCCGCTGATCGAAGAGGTTGCGCCGAACCCGCGTCTGGAGACCGAACACCTTGGCTTCAAAGAGGGGGAGCTGGACGAGGTGTACGACACGGGCAACTACCTTGGCGGCGTGAAGATGAGCGTGCGGGAAATGATCGAGCGCATGCGCGAGACTTACTGCGGTTCCATCGGCGCGGAATATCTCCACATTCAGGAAACGCCGCGCCGCCGCTGGCTTCAGGCCGCGATGGAGCCGATACACAACATCCCGGAAACAAGCCGCGAGAAGAAGCTGCACATTCTGGACAAGATCATTCAGGGCGAGGTTTTCGAGAAGTTCCTGCACACCCGCTACGTCGGCCAGAAGCGCTTCGGGCTGGAGGGCGGGGAGACGCTCATCGCCGCGATCGACGCCGTGCTGGAGCATGGGCCGGAGCTGGACGTCGAAGAAGTGATCGTGGGCATGGCGCACAGGGGCCGCCTCAACGTGCTGGCGAACGTTTTGGGCAAGTCCTACGAGTATATTTTCCACGAGTTCAGCGCCAACTACGTGCCCGACACCATCCACGGCGACGGCGACGTGAAATACCATCTGGGGTTCGACTCCATCGTGCGCAACACCAAGGGGGAATCCGTAATCCTGCAACTCGCGGCCAACCCAAGCCATCTGGAGGCTGTAAACTCCGTGGTGGAGGGCAGGGTGAGGGCGC
>JBAZHO010000156.1:0-5430 GCA_041652375.1 Opitutales bacterium
AAAATTCTGGGGTTTATTTCGGTTTTCTTTTTGAAATCGCTATAACTTCCCTCTATGCCACCCTGCCCTGCCTGCGACGGCGGATGAGCGCGGCGATCAGAACCAGAGCGCCCGCGCCTGCGGCTGTCTCTGAAGGTTCAGGAACGGCAATACCGCTGCCGGGAATGTCCAGCGCGACAAAGTCCGCCTCCGCGCCTGAAGTCACGATATAGGTAAACCAAGCATCCATGGTGAAGTCGTTTGCTGTATCACTATCAACATAAGACAGTGAGTTCATCATTAACATGTTGTCCAACAGCAGATGCTGCCCCGGCTGAAGCGTGATCTCCGAAAGAAATGTCCCGCTCATGTCGCCCAAAGATGAGGTATAGGCCGAATCAAGCACTTCAGCCACGTTCTGCTTCGAGCCGAAATACTGAGAATCGTTGTAAATATCCTCCCCATCGGAATCCACGGCAGGACCGCCGAGGAAGTGCTCGGGAAGCTTGAAGAAATACGAGGATTCATCCTTGATGAGCGAGTATAGAGCGCCAACGCCAGTATCCGTGTAAGGGCCGGACACGTTGCAGTCGTAATGATAGGTGAAGCTTACCGTGATGGCCACTGAGCCGTTGTTTACAAAGTAGTTGCGCGCATCCAGCTTGCCAAAGCAGCTCGCGCTGGCATCCACCCCTGACCAAATACCCATCGTCGCATGAATGCGCGAAGTCGAGGCGGTGAAGGTATAATCGGCCTGTGAACGGCTGGAGTCTGACAATGTCTGCCATACCCCCTCAATGCCCGTAGAATAATAATTCTGGCGGACAATGTCGGATATCACATCGGATCTGTTGATATAGCCGCTATCGCTCTTGGACTCGTACACCGGATCGGACCCCTCGGTAAGGTCCGTAGTGCCAAGCGAATACTCGTAATACATCGTCGAAAGCGATGCGTTCAAAGTCGAAGCCGCAAACAGGCATGACAACGTTGATACTGCGAGACGCGCGGCAAAGCTCCGCCCCGATAATAGACATTCAGATAACTTCATTTGGGAGAATTTCCAAACAATGTGCAATATCACGCGTCAAGGTCAATACATCCGTAGCTTCCGAACGGAGAAATATGGAACGTTAATAATCCATATCCAGTTAGTATAGTAGTTCCATTTGACTTGTGGACACTTCTGGCAGCGCTGCAGGCGCGGCATGAGATAGCCTAGGGTGCAGCCCTTTTAGGGCAAACCCTAGGTATGAAATACAAACAAAAGTATTTTCCCCAAGCGCTGCAGGCGCGGCCTTCTGGCCCGTAGAGCGGTTGCCAAAAGTTTCCCAAAATAGAAACCTAATCTGGCAAGGAAACGGGACAACCGACGTATGTACACGCCGCGGACGCCTCGGAGAGGCGTCCCTACCAACAGATTGTGCATCAACGTCTTAGGGGTAGGGACGGCTCTCCGAGCCGTCCGCGGAGGCATGCGTTCGTCCTGCGGCTTCAAATTGGCCGACTTTTGGCAACCGCTATAATGCGGAAAGAGGGCCGCACTTGCAGCGCTCCAGAATGTATTTTTTTATATCGTTTACCCGGGGTTTGCTTCGCTCTACCCCGGGCTATCTCATGCCGCGCCGTTGGCGCTATGGGGGAATGTCCAGATGTTGATCGAAACCACTATAATACAAGGCAGTTCCTGCAGGCAGGCGCAAACTAGCAACAACGAACTATCGCAGCTCGTCTATTCTTGCATGCATGCGCCGCCCTACTCAACCACCGGCTCTGGCGGGTTCTCGAAGTCCCACACCAGTCTGCCCTTCACGTAGGTGCGATGCACCCTGCCTCGCAGGGTCGTGCCCGTCCAAGGGCAGTTCGAGGAACGGCTCTGGAAAGGTTCCTTTACCAGCCACGGCTCGTCGGGATCGAACACGCAGATGTCGGCCTCCCGCCCGGCGCTCATCGTGCCCTTGTTCAGCTTGAGCACTTGTGCGCCCTTGCGGCTCATGAGGTCAACGAGCTTGGAAAGCTGGCAGCGCCCGCTGTGGACTAGAACTTCCAGACACACGGCCAGCGCGGTCTCCATGCCGATGATGCCGAAGGGCGCGGCGTCCAGCTCGCGGTCTTTCTCGTCGCTGGTGTGCGGGGCGTGGTCGGTGCCGATGCAGTCGATCGTGCCGTCGATCAGGCCCTCGATGATGGCCTGCCGGTCCGTCTCGGTGCGCAGGGGCGGGTTCATCTTGAAGAGCGTACCGTAGTCCTTGAGTGCCTCGTCGGTATAGTAAATGTGGTGGGGCGTCGCCTCGGCGGTCACGTTGATGCCGTCGGCCTTGGCGCGGCGCATAAGCTCCACGCTGTGGGCGCTGGAAAGGTGCTGCATGTGGATGTGCGCGCCAGTGTATTTTGAAAGTATGATGTTGCGGTCCACGATCAGGTCCTCGCCCGCGTTGGGCCAGCCCGTGAGGCCGAGGCGCAGGGACCAGTGCCCCTCGTTCATCACGCCGCCGTCCGTTATGGCGTAGTCCTGACAGTGGTCCATCACGGGCAGGCCGAACATGGAGGCGTATTCCACGGCGCGGCGCATGATGGCGTTGTTCTGAACGCAGCGCCCGTCGTCGGTCACGGCCACCACTCCGGCGCGGAAAAGGGAACCCATCGGCGCGAGGGCCGTACCCTCCCCGCCCACGGTCAGGCAGCCCGTCGGGAACACGTTCACCAGCGACTGCGCGCGCACGGAATCCTTGATGCGCTGTATCGTGCCCGCGTTGTCCGCCCAAGGCGTGGTGTTGGGCATGCAGACGATGCTCGTGAAGCCGCCCGCCGCCGCCGCGCGAGAACCGGTCTTGATGCACTCCTTGTGAGTCTGGCCGGGGTCGCGCAGGTGGACGTGGATATCCACCAGACCGGGGCATACGACAAGGCCCTGCGCGTCAAACACCGTGGCTGCGGCGCGTTCCTCGTCGCCGAGGTCCTCGACGAACACGCCGTCGCGCACAAACACGTCGCCCGCGCCGTCGCGCCCAGCCGCCGGGTCGATCACGCGCCCGTTGCGTATCCAGAGGTACTCGCTCATCGTAAATTGCTCCCGTCGTTGGCACGCAGCACTGCTGCGGCGTTCGCGCAGAGGTAGAGAACGGCCATGCGGCAGACGATGCCGTTTGTGACCTGTTCAAGAATCACCGACTGGGGAGAGTCCGCCAGATCGGGGTCTATTTCCACGCCGCGGTTTATCGGACCGGGGTGCATGATTATCGCGCCCGGCTTCAGCCATGCGGCCCGCATCTTGTTCAGGCCGAAGCTGGCGGTGTACTCCTTCAGGCTCGGGAAAAGCGTGCTTGTCTGACGCTCGTGCTGGATGCGCAACAGCATGACCGCGTCCGCGTCCGCTAGGGCCTTGCGCAGGTCGTGCACGACCTCCACGCCCAGTTCCTCGAACTGGCGCGGCACGAGGGTGTTCGGCCCGGCCAGCGTGACCTTCGCGCCCAGCTTCTTGAGGGCCCAGATGTTCGAGCGGGCCACGCGGGAAAAGAGGATGTCGCCCAGAATGGTGATCTTGCGCCCCGTAAGGTCCTGCCCCAGCTTCTCGCGCAGGGTGAACGTGTCCAGCAGGGCCTGAGTGGGATGCCCGTGCGCACCGTCGCCGGCGTTGATGACCGGCACGCGCAGGATGTTGGCCAAGTACTGGGCCGCGCCCGCGCTCTTGTGACGCAGAACGATCATGTCCGCGTTCAGGGCCTCGATGTTGCGGGCCGTGTCCTTGAGCGTCTCGCCCTTGACGATGCTGCTCGCGCCCTCGGTGATGGTGATCACGTCCGCGCTGAGGCGCTTGGCGGCGATCTCGAAGGCCACGCGGGTGCGCGTAGAAGGCTCCATGAAAAGATTCACCACCGTCTTGCCGCGCAGGGACGGCAGCTTCTTCTGGCGGCGGTCCAGCGTCTGTTTGAACGACGTGGCAAGACTGTGGACAAGGTCGATCTCCTCGCGGGACAGATGCTCGATGCCGACCAGATCCTTGCGCGTCCAGCATTCCACCTCGCTGCCGGAAAGATCCTGCAAGGGATTCGGCACTCCGGGACCTATGCTGACGTTGTCGTTCTGCGGGTTCTGCTGGTCCAGCCGGACGAGCACGATCTCGTCCTGAGCCGCAGTCACGCGAAGGCCCACGTAATCCGCCTCCACGGGCAGACCGCGCGAGCCTCGGTCGCACAGCACGGCAAGCTCCACCTTGGCGGGACGCCCGTGGTCGAAGATCTCGTTCATCGCGGCGCGCACGGTGCGCCCGCTGCCTACAACATCATCGACCAGAACGACCGTGGAATCGTTTATGTCGAACGGTATGTCCGTGCGCATAAAAGCCTTCGGAATGGGCTTGGAGCCGATGTCGTCGCGGTGGAACTGCGCGTTCAGGACGCCGAAAGGAACATCCCTCCCAAGCATTTCAGAAAGCAAGGCCGCGATCCTGCGCCCGAGCAATATGCCGCCGTTGGCGATGCCGACGATGACGAAAGATTCACCGCCGAGTCTTTCGGCGATGCGCCGCGTCATCTCGCCGATGGCACGAGAAATCTCATCACTATGGTAGAGCCTTGCCATTTCTTGTTCCGTTTGCCGAGTATCAAGCAACATCCCGACGGCGCGTCCGGTCAATCGGAAAACGCCGTCGCACGCTTCCGCCTGCGTATTACCCGTGTAAAATCGAACCGTTCGACTCGATCAGCCGCGCGTACCACTTGCCGGAATCCTTGATGGTCCTGCAGCCCGTGGCGTAATCGACGTGGATGAGGCCGAAACGCTGGGTGTAACCGGCGGCCCATTCGAAATTGTCCATCAGCGACCAGCAGAAATAGCCCTTGAAGGGGATGCCCTCCCCGATGCCGCGCTCCACGCCGCCCAGATAGCTGCGGATGTAGTCCTGCCGCATCGGGTCGTGCACGCAGCCGTCGGGCGTGGGCCATTCCGTCACGGGCACGCCGTTCTCGGTGATGTAGATGTCCCGTCGCCCGTAGCGTTCCTCGCAGAAGCGCGCGCCCCAGTAAAGGGCCGTCGGTGTCACGGCCCATCCGAAGCTGTTGCGCGGGCTGCCCGGCTCGTACGGCAGCTCCTCCGGCCCTGCGGAGCTGGCTCGCGCCGGGTGACCCCAGTATATGTTCAGGCCCAGAAAGTCCAGAGGCTCGGAAATCGTCTCCATGTCGCAGGGCTGAATCTTCGGGAGCATGTGCCCGCAACGGGCCATGAAGTCCGCCGGGTAGGAGCCGAGGAACATCGGGTCGTGGTACAACGCGAAGCTCCACAACAGCTTGGCGGGGTCGATCGGCCCGTCCGCCTTGCAGGAGGCGAAGGTGGCCTGCCGGGCTGCGGAAATGTCCTCCGCGCTCTCCGTAAAGGGAAGGTAGGGCATGTACTGCGGCGCGTGCCCCACGCGCAGCGGGCCTTTTGCGGCAGCGCGGATGGCCTGCACGGCCC
>JBAZHO010000157.1:0-5387 GCA_041652375.1 Opitutales bacterium
GGGGCTTTCCGGGCCGCAGCCAAACGCGCACCGCAGCCTGCCGAGGAGCCCGGCACGGTCCGTTTTTCAAGCAACGCCCCGCCCTCCTCATTCAGGGTAAACTGAATATGGTCGCCCTCCTGCAACGCCAGTGCGGTCCTCAGCCCCTTGGGCAAAGTAACCTGTCCCTTGGCCGTGATTTTCGCCTGAACCCTGATCATTCCTTACAAATACGGCGCACGAGTAAGGAAATCAAGACGAAAACCGACTATTTATAGCGATTTCCATAAGTCCGCCGAAACACCAGAAGAAGATTTTTAACCACAGATTAATAACAAAGGCCAAAAGAAACTCCGAATAGAGGAACCGCAGATAAACGCAGATTTTCGCAGGCAAAATAACATAAGCGGGTGCCTCTTATAGTAGTTCACATTGACTTGTTGACACTCTGAGGAAGCTCTGTAGGCGCGCCATGATCGCCCGGTTATGCCGCGCTTACAGCGCTTGTTACGTTATTTATAATCATTACCCGGGGTTGCGTGCTACGCACTTACCCCGGGCTATCTCATGTCGCGCCTACAGCGCTCAGAATGTCCACATATTGATCGAAACCACTATAATAATCTGCGAACATCAGCGTTTATCTGCGGTTTCATTCTCTTGTTCTCGTTCCCTTAATCTGTGAGAATCTGTGTAATCTGTGGATAAATTCTGCTTTTTATCCATTCGATGCCATCAGCCCTGTGAACCCGCGACGGACTCCATGATGCGCTCGGACACCTTTGTGCAGCGTTCTATCATCAGCAGGTCCATCTTCTCGTTGGGGCTGTGCATGTTGCAGTCCGGCAGGGCCACGGCCAGCATCAGGGCGTCCATGCCGAGGATGCGCCGGATGTCCGACAGGATAGGCACGCTGCCCCCTTCGCGCAGGTAGTGCGGCGCGGAGCCGAACACCTCGCGCACCGCCTCGTCGGCGGCCTTGAAGGCCACGGCCTTGGGCGTGCCGACGGCCTCGCCGCCCATGTGCGGCGGCAGCACGACGTAGGGGTCGCCCCCGTGCTGGCGTTCGATCTCCATCGTGACGCCCCTAGGGCAACGCGCGCGGAGGGTTTTTTCGACTAGGTCCATGATGCGAGCCGACTTCTGGTCCGGCACAAGGCGGCAGGAAATCTTCACCGAGGCTCGGGCCGGGATGATCGTCTTGGACCCCGGCCCCTGATAGCCGCCCGTGATGCCGTTGAACTCCAGCGTCGGGCCGAAGCAGCGGGACTCGAAAACGTCGTAATCCGGCGGCGGGCAAAGCTCCGGCACGCCCAGCAGTTTGCGGTAGTCCTCCGGGTCGCGGTTCAGGCGGGCCAGCTCCTCGCGTTCCCAGTCTGCGGGCGGGATCACCTCGCCGTAAAAGCCCGGAATGTTCACGCGCCCGTCGGCGTCGTGCAGGGAGGCGCAAAGGGCCGCCAGCGCGCGGATCGGGTTCATGACCGGCCCGCCGTGGAAGCCTGAGTGCAGGTCCTGCCCCGGCCCGCGCAGGCGCACCTCCAGCGCGGCCATTCCGCGCAGCCCCGTGGTGACGGACTCGTCGTCGATGCCCACGCTCACCGTGTCGCTCATCAGCACGAAATCCCCGCGCAGGGAATCCCTGTTGGCCTCCATGACGGCGGCTAGGCTGGGGCTGCCGATCTCCTCCTCGCCTTCCACCATGAAAGTAATGCGCAGCGGCAGGTCGGGTCGGCGCTCCAGCAAGTTTGCCAGCGCCGCTATATGCACCATGAGCGGCCCCTTGTCGTCGGAAGTGCCGCGCCCGTACATCGCCCCGTCGCGCACGACAGGCTCGAACGGCTCGCTGGTCCACTCCTCCAGCGGGTCCGCAGGCTGCACGTCGTAGTGCCCGTAGATGACTATGTGCGGCCACGAAGGGTCGCCCCCGCGCCGTCCGATGACGACAGGGTGCCCCGTGGTTTGGACGACCTCCACCGCGCAGCCCGCGTGTTCGCGCAGCAGGGCGGACAGGTATGCGACTGCGCCCTCCATACCCTCGCGGGCCTCGGGATCGGCGGAAACGCTGGCGTGACGGGTGAACCCGGCAATGGCTTTGACGGTGTCGAACATGGGGGGAAGATCATTCAGGACTGTCGGGATTGCAAGGCATGGCGGGCGTCACGCCGCTGGTCGCGCGGACGATGGTGACGACGATCAGGGCCGCGCCGAACAGGACCATCGCAAAGCTGTAAACCGAGCCGCGGCTAAGGCCCCATATCAGGCTGGCGTCCGGCTCGCGGAACATCTCGCAGAATATGCGCGCGCCCGCGTAGCCCATGAAGTACAGGCCCGAAAGCAGACCCGGAACGCGCCTCGTGATGGGCGTTTTCCAGAACAGAATCAGCGCGATAACGCCCAGCAGCAGGCCCTCGGTGGCGGCCTCGTAGAGCTGGGACGGGTGGCGCGGATTGGCGAGGCCCGCGAACTTCGCCGTTTCCACAAACACCGTTGCCGCCGTGTGGTCCAGCGGGGCGCGGGGGAATATCACCGCCCAGTCCACGGTGCTGACCTTGCCCCATAGCTCGCCGTTGATGAAGTTGGCCAGCCGCCCGAACAACAGGCCCCACGACACGCCCATCACGGCGAGGTCGCCCACCTTGAAGACGTTCAGCTTCCTGCGCCATGAGACCAGAAACGTGACGATCAGGCAGCCCGCCGCTCCACCGTGGAAGGACATGCCGCCCTGATCCACGCGGAGTATCGAAAGGGGGTTCTGCATGAAGCCGCCAAAGTCGTAAAGAAGCATGAAGCCGAGACGCCCGCCGACTATGACGCCCGCGATGCCCCAAGTCATCAGCTCCTCGATGTTGGCCTGCGTGAGCGGTGTGAGGCCCTTCCTGCTGGCGCGCATCCAGAGCAGGTAGGCCGCGACGAAACCGGAAACGTACGCCAGCCCGTACCAGCGCAGCGATATGGGGCCCCAGACGTGGAAAATGACGGGGTCCAGCGTGTCAACCCAGTAGGCGAGGGCGGGGATGGGGAAGCTCATGGCTCTTGGCTAGGCCGCGTTCTGACGGCGCGGCTTTCATATGGCAGAAGTGTTTTCCAGCCGTTTTTAGCGTTTATGAGCACGTAGTGCAATCCGACTCGCTGCGTTTCGTGCGTGGGGCAGGATGCTTTGCTTGCGCCGCGTGGGTTTCCGCTCTTTCCTGATGTGTCCGTTCGTGCGATAGCATTGCCCCACTGCCTGCGCCGATCCTTCCCCCATGCCGTTTCCCAAATGACGAGTGTTTACATAATCGAGGACGAATCCCTGCTGCGCGATCTTGTGAGGGACATGCTCAAGGGGCGCGAGGGCTTCACCGTGGTGGGCGACAGCGGCGACGGCGTTGCCGGTCTTGCGGAATGCCTGCGCCTGAAGCCGGACATGGTCATCACGGACGTGCGCCTGCCGGGCATGGACGGGGTGGAAGTGTCCCGCCGTCTGCGCGAGGAATTGCCGGGCGCGCGCATCCTGCTTTTCAGCGGCATGTTCAACCTGCCCATCATCCGCCGCGCCCTGCTGGCCCGCGTTGACGGGATCATCGAAAAGAAGGCCGGGCTTACGGAGATGCTCAGGGCCGTGGAGGCCGTGGCGGGCGGCCAGAGCTACTTCGGGGATCTGGTTGTGCGCAGCATGCCGGACCTCGTCTCTGGAAAGGCGCAGGCCTACCCCGTGGAGACGCTCACGGCGCGGGAGCGCGAGGTGATGTGCCTGCTCGCGGAGGGGCTTCAGGCGCGGGAGATCGCGGCGGAGCTTGGCATAAGCTCCCGCACGGCGGACGTTCACCGCAGCAACATCATGACCAAGCTGGACGCGCACAACGTGGTGAGCCTCACGCGCATCGCCATAGCCTGCGGCTTGGTGGACATCCCGCAAGGGCTGACGCGGGCCTAGCTTCGGGCTGACAGGCGGCACTAGGACTCCGTCACGCCAAGGGCCTTGACCTTCATGTCGCGGTCGGCCTCCTGAAGGGCGACGATGATCTCGTGCAGGCGGCCATCCATGATTTCCGCAAGGTTGTAAAGCGTCAGGCCGATGCGGTGGTCCGTCACGCGGCCCTGCGGGAAATTGTAGGTGCGGATGCGTTCGGAACGGTCCCCGGAGCCGATCTGCGCCTTGCGGTGCGCGGCGTATTTCGCGTGCTCCTCCTCCTCGCGCTTTTCCAGAAGGCGGGAACGCAGCACCTTGAGGGCCTTGGCCTTGTTCTTGATCTGGCTGCGCTCGTCCGCGCACTTCACGATCATGCCCGTGGGCTTGTGCAGAATCTGCACGGCGCTGTCGGTGGTGTTGACGCCCTGTCCGCCGGGTCCGCTGGCGCGGGCGATGCTGATTTCGATTTCGTCGGGCTTGATCTCAACGTCCACTTCCTCCGCTTCCGGCAGCACGGCCACCGTGGCGGCGCTGGTGTGGATGCGCCCCTGCGCCTCCGTGACGGGCACGCGCTGCACGCGATGCACGCCGCTTTCAAACTTGAGCGTCTTGTAAACGTCCTCGCCGATGACCAGAAAGGACACTTCCTTGTAGCCCCCGGCCTCGGATTCGCTGCTGCCCATCATATCGATCTTCCAGCCCATCTCCTCGGCGTGGCGGGAGTACATGCGCATCAGGTCCGCCGCGAAGAGCGACGCCTCGTCCCCGCCCGTGCCGGCGCGGATTTCCACGATCGTGTTGCGCGAGTCCGAAGGTTCGGGCGGAATCATCGCCGAAAGAATTTCCGCGTAAACGTGGTCCTGCCGCTCCTGAAGGGAGGGAATTTCCTCCATCGCCAGCGCGCGAAGCTCCTCGTCGTCCTCCTCGGCGGCAAGCGCCCGGTTGTCCGCGATCTGCTGTTCAAGGGCCGAAAACCTCTCGGCCATGTCCAGAAGCTGGCTCAGTTTCTGGTGCTCGCGCATGACGGCGGCGGCGTGGCGGCGGTCGGAATAGAAGTCCGGCTCGGCCATCTGTTCGCTAAGCTCCACGCAACGGACTTTGAAAGGTTCTGTGTCGGGCAGTTTCGGCATGGCTCAAGAGGCGGACCGTCGTCGCGCGAATATCTCCTGCGGCGAGTCCTGCCAGTTATGCTGTTAAACCGCCGATTGTAGTGAGAACGCGCGTCCCAAAGCAAGAGCGGCGATCATCCCTCGTGCGAAAACGGCAGCCGGGCGCTGGCGTGGAAAACCGGGTAGCTGCGCAGGATGTCCCCGCGCGGTTTGGTCACGCTGTGTATGGTGCGGATTTTCACGTTCTCCAGCCCCAGCCGGTCCAGTTGCCCGGCGAACCACGTCGTGTCGAAGCCGAAGTGCGCAACGTCCGAATTGTCGTCGTGGAAAGTGCCGTCCTCGCTCTCCAGATCGGCCAGCGAAAGGCGTCCGCCGGGTTTGAGCATGGCCTTGAAACGCGCCAGCAT
>JBAZHO010000158.1:0-5309 GCA_041652375.1 Opitutales bacterium
GGGGCGGACATCATACTGAGCTACTTCGCCTCCGAACTGGCCCGCAAGGCCGGACCCCGCTGATCTGGAATCGCGGACGACACGGAACATAAGTATCATCCACAGATTATAAGAAACAGACCAAGATTGGTTACAGCGATTTCCAAAAGAAAACCGAAATAGAACCCCAGAATTTTTATCCGCAGATAAGCAGGGATTCACGCAGATTATTGAAAAGAAGACTTTCTGATTTTCTAATCCCTTTTTTATCCCTGCTTATCTGCGGATAAACTCTTCGTCTGCCTAGAACGACATGCCCAGACCCATGCGCAGGCTGTGCTGGCCCGCTTCGGTGTTGCGGGCCACGGAGCCGTCGTAATCGAAGAGGTATTCAAGATTCATGGAGAGGTTGTCCGTGAACTTGTTCTGGAGCGTGGCCGCGAAGTGGAAGCTGGGGTCGTTGGTTTCTCCGGTGACCGGGAACAGTGCCGATGCCTCCTGCCGCAGGTTTATCGACGGGGTCCAGTTGAAGATGACTTCTTCGTACAGGGTGGGGGAGCAGGATATGCTCTGATCCTCGCCCCGGATCACCTGATACTGCGCCGTGACGGATGGCGTAAGGTTGATGTTCAGCCGGTCCGTCTGCGAGAGTCGCCAGCCCAGACCCATGCTTTGTCTTACGTCGTGGTCGATGCCTTTGGCCTTGGCGAAGAAATACTGGCTGTCGGACTGCACGAACATCGTGTTGTCCAGATCGTGCCGGAAGCGTGCCGTGGCCTTGAGCTTGTTCCTTGTGACGGCGTCCTCGCCTTCGTCGGTCTCGGCGATTTCGTATTCCTGCGTAAGTTCAAGGCGCATGCTGTCTTTTGTCCAGTCGCGCTCGCTGTTGAAGGACAGGTTCGTGCTGCGGGAATTGGTCTGTCCCGTCAGGAAGCTGAGGCCGATGTTCAGGTTGGACTTCCAGTTCCTCAGAATGTTGATCCGGTCCAGAAGAGCGGCAGTCGCGGCTCGAAGCGCGCCGCGCGCGTGCCTTGCGGCGGGCGCTTGGGGCATGGCGGGCGGCGGTTCCGCCGTGAGCGCGTCGGAGGCTGGCGCTGGCTCGTCCCCCGTCACCTGAGCCACTTCCGAGAGCGGAAGTTCGAGGTCGCCGAAAATGGGGGACCGGAGCGTCAGTTGATCGTCGTCGCGCGAAATTATCTCCCCGCTCAACCTGTCTCCGTTGGACAGTTCCACCACGGCGGCGCGCAGCGGCAACATCGTCAGAAACAGGGCGAAGAGAGGGGAAAAGCCGCGCGTTTTCATCCTTTGGCAATCAAGGTAATGGGGCTGGCTTTTGCAAGCCTCACGGCGGATAATTCTGAATGTCCGGCAGGCGCGAAGGCCGGGGCGCAATTCTCTTATCAGCGATTGCCAAAAGTTTCCCAAAATAGAAACCAAATCTGGCAAGAAAACGGGACAACCGACGCATGCACACGCCCCGGACGCCTCGGAGAGGCGTCCCTACCAACAGATTGTGCATCAACGTCTTAGAGGTAGGGACGGCTCTCCGAGCCGTCCGCGAGGCTCGCGTTCGTCCTGTGGCTTCAAATTGGCCGACTTTTGGCAACCGCTATATCAGCGCGCGGAAAGCATGTGCAGGAAGATGGAACATGAATGACCTGCCAATGTCGTTAACATGTGAGATCGGAGATATAGACAAATGAAAAAAACACTACTCGCATTATCTGTTTTGCTTCTTCCTCTGGCCGTTCAAGCCGCCGTATCGGTGGAATGGGTTTCGCCGGAGAACTTCAGGGACGCCTATTCTTCATCGGTCAAGTCTGACAAGAGCCGGCAGGTGATTCTGGACGATTTGCAAAAGTTTATCGAGGCGCAGGCTTCGGCAAAACTGACTGAAGGACAGAACCTGAAGATCCGCGTGACCGATGTGGATCTGGCCGGCGAATTCGAGCCGTGGTCCCAGAACAGCAACGTGCGCATGATCCGCGACACCTATTTCGCGCGCATCGTATTCGACTACGAGTTGAGCGATGCAAGCGGCGCCATCGTCAAGCAGGGCAACGTGAAGCTCGTCAACGACCTTCTCAGCAAGCCCGGAATGCCGGACAAGGACGAACTGACTCCGTATCTGCGCGATTCGCTCCGCGTCTGGTTCAACGCGAATCTGTAGGCGAAGCTCCGCCGCCCTCATGCGGCGCTACATATTTCCATGAAGGCCCTGCCTCGCGCAAGGCCTTCATGTCATTTTCCCGTTCCGGGCATCAAGCAAACGCGGCTCCGTGCATCGAAAGGCTTGCCAGCCGCGCCTCAAACTGAAGCATGTGATCTATGCGCCTCACCTTTGACAACAGAGTTGCACTCGTGACCGGAGCCGGACGCGGCATTGGCAAAGCCATAGCACTGTCCCTTGCCGGGGAGGGTGCGCACGTTGTCTGCGTTTCCCGCAACGAATCCAGTTGCGGTGCTGCGGCGGAAGAAATCCTCGCCAGCGGCGGCAAGGCGGAAGCGCTTGCGCTGGACGTGGGCGACGGCCCGGCTGTCGCTGCGGCGGGCAAGGCCCTGCTGGAACGGCTGGGGCACGTGGACATACTCGTCAACAACGCCGGGATCACCCGCGACGGGCTAATTTTGCGCATGGAGGACGCGGCGTGGGAGGACGTCCTGCGCACGAACCTTTCAAGCTGTTTCTACTGGGTCAAGGCGCTGGCCTACGGCATGGCGCGCAAGCGCTGGGGCCGGATTGTGAACATGGCCAGCGTGTCCGGTCTGATAGGCAACGCGGGACAGGCCAACTACGCCGCCGCCAAGTCCGGCATGATCGGATTCACCAAAAGCGTCGCGCGCGAGTTCGCCTCGCGCTCCGTGACCTGCAACGCCGTCGCGCCCGGTTTCATAGACACGGACATGACGAGCGTCCTCACGGAAGAGCAGACCAAGGGCGCCCTTGCGAATGTGCCTCTCAAGAGGCTTGGCAAACCCGCAGAAATCGCCACACTTACCACTTATCTGTGCAGCGAAGAAGCCGCCTACATCACCGGACAGGTTTTTACGGTTGACGGCGGCATGTCCATGTGATGCATCTACCCCCGAATAATCGTCGAACCAATTGGTCAAAAACATGTCGGACAACAGTATCGAAGAACGCGTAAAGAAGGTCATCGTTGACCAACTAAACGTCAACAATGACAAGCTCTCTCCCGAAGTCCGTTTTGTGGACGACCTCGGAGCCGATTCGCTCGACCAAGTCGAGCTGATCATGGCCCTCGAGGAAGAGTTCAAGCCAGAACTCGGCGGACAGGACATCCCCGAATCCGACGCCGAAAAGCTTCAGACAGTAGGCGCCGTTGTTGATTACATCAAGGCCAAGGTCCAGTAAGTACCCCCCGGTACTTGCCGACTTGGAATAACCCCTTAAAACAACCGCCTCGAACAGGCGGTTTTGTTTTGTCGATGCAGAATAGCCCATATCCAAAAGTAGTAATTACCGGGTTGGGCCTGGTCACCGCGCTAGGCAGCGATGCCGACATCTTCTTCAACAATCTTCTTGAAGGACGCAGCGGGATAGGGCCCCTGACCCGTTTCGACGCCACCGCAATGCCCTGCAAAGTGGCGGGCGAAATCAACGATTTCGACCCCAGCGCGTACATGGACGTGCGCGAGGCCAAGCGCAGCGACCGCTACACGCAGTTTGCCGTGGCGGCGTCCAAACTGGCGGTGAAGGATAGCGGCATAGATATGGAGAAAGCCGACAAGGACCGCATCGGCGTGATCGTAGGCTCCGGCATCGGGGGCATGGAAACGATCGAGTTGCAGGCCCAGAAGCTCTTTTCCAGCGGCCCGCGCCGCGTGTCCCCGCTGATGATCCCGATGCTCATCTCGAACATGGCATCCGGCTCCGTGGCGATAGAACTCAAAGTGCGCGGGCCCAATTACGGCATCGTAAGCGCCTGCGCCACGGGCAGCCACGCCATCGGCGACGCCGTGCGCATGATGCGCCTCGGCGAGGCGGACATGATGATAGCCGGAGGCAGCGAGGCGGCGTTAACCCAACTCGGCTTTGCGGGCTTCTGCAACATGAAGGCCATGTCCACCGATTACAACGACACCCCGCAGCGGGCCAGCCGCCCCTTCGACGCGAAGCGAGACGGCTTTGTGATGGGCGAAGGCGCGGGCATGCTAGTTCTGGAAACCGAAGAGCACGCCAAGGCGCGCGGCGCAAGGATATATGCTGAACTGATCGGCCACGCCGCAAGCTGCGACGCGTACCACATCACAGCGCCCGACCCCGAAGGCTACGGACTGATATTGTGCCTGAAAAACGCGCTCAAAGACGCCGGAGTAGGCATCACGGACATCGACTACATCAACGCGCACGGCACATCCACCCCCTACAACGACAGCGGGGAGACGAACGCCATCAAGAAAGTCTTCGGCGAACAAGCCTACAAACTCAAGATCAGCTCCACCAAGTCCATGACAGGGCACCTGCTCGGCGCAGCCGGAGCGGTGGAAGCCATCGCCTGCATCAAAGCCATACAAACAGGCTGGATACCCCCCACGATCAACTACGAAAACCCGGACCCGGTCTGCGATCTGGACTACGTACCCAACGTGAAAATACAGCGCGAAGTGAACGTGGCCATGAGCACGAACCTAGGCTTCGGAGGCCACAACGCCGCCCTAATCTTCCGCAGATACCCGCAGTAAACAACGAGGAACGGAAAGAACCCATTTCAAGACGCGCGCCACGCAAAAGGCGCGCGTTTTTTTATGCCCGCCCGTTCCAAAAGCGGGGATAGGCGCACGAAGCTGCCGTAGAGTGATTTCCAAATGAAAACCGAAATAGAAACCTACTCGGGCAAGGAATCAGGACAACCGACGTATGCGCGCACCCCCGGACGCCTCGGAGAGGCGTCCCTACCAACAGATTGCGCATCAACGTCTTAGGGACGTAATGGAATTGGTGAACGCTTCTTAAGGTAGGGACGGCTCTCCGAGCCGTCCGCGAGGCATGCGTTTGTCAAGCGGCTTCAAATTGGCCGACTTTTGGCAATCGCTATAAGGCGCGACCGCCCTGCCTGAATAAAGTCGTGCTGCATCCCAAGCGCAGGAAGACCCGTGACACGGGGTAGCGATGCGAAGCATGCGTAGGGGCTGAACAGCCCCTGTAAGATGCGCAAGCATCTTAGGTGCAGGGGTTATCCCCCTGCCGCCCTGCTAGATGTGGGTGCTGTCGTTGGGGTCTTTGACCACGTAGCCACTATCCTGCCGCTGATGATTGACCCTATTCTTGGCCAAGTACGCCTGATAGACATCCTCGGAACTCATCC
>JBAZHO010000159.1:0-5309 GCA_041652375.1 Opitutales bacterium
GAGGCCACTTTGCCCGTGTATGCGGCGAATTCCCACGCCATGAATATCTCTTCCGCCTGAAGGTCCGTCCCGAACACTTCGGCCCATGTGCCGCTTGTCTTGCGCCCGTGTTCAAGCCATCTGGCGCGCAGCGTCGGGTGCAGGGCGTCGAAATGATCGTTCAGATAGGAAATCAGCCCGGCTGGAACGGCCTTGACAAACTCGGCATCGGCAAGCGCGGAATGATCGCGGGCGTCGCCCACCATGCCGATCTCGTTCTCGACCTGCACCATGATGACGGTGTTCTGTTCGGAATCCGTCTCGCGCAGGTGCTTCATCATGGCGGAGAAAACGCGGGAGTCGCAGCGCAGGGCCTCATCGGAAAGCGGTGTGACGATCTCCAAAGGCCGACCGCCGGATGAGAGGCAGCGCGGAAAGCGTGCCGTATCGGCCTTCACCCAGTCCGGCGCGTAGCAGGACATGCTGTTTTTCCACGCCCCGAACCATAACAGGACCAAATGAATGTCGTTGGCGCGCGCGTCGCGGATCATCCCGTCCAGCGTGCTCCAGTCGTACTGACCCTCCACAGGCTCCACGAGGTTCCAACTGACCGGCAGGAGCAAAGTGTTGAGGTTGAGAACCGCCATCTTGTCCCAATATGGGGCTAGGTAGCCGCTTTCGCCGCTGGAGTTGCCAAGCTCCCCGCCGAGGATAAGGAAGGGGGCGTCATGCACCACAAGCCGGGTCGCGGCTCCTTGCGGGCGAAGATGGGGAATGTCTGCCCATGCCAGCATCGGGACCGACAGGGACAGTGCCAATAACGCGAAGGGGGATTTCATATTTTGTCGAATTTGAAGGATGCCCGCAAACGCGGACAACTTGCCGCGCCGCTTCCCGCTGGGAAACGACACGCGGCACTGACAATATACGCCATGTTACCGGACGGGATTTGGACAAATGCGTCCGCGCCGTACGGCACGGGCACATAAAAAATCAGACTACATCCACGCTGGCTTCAGCAGGCGCGGGAGCGCCAAGTTCCAGTCCCCTTCCGCCGGGCGAACAGGAGCCGACCACGAGACCGTAGCTGCCGGGGTGCAGCACACGGGAGCCGATCGCATCCACCTGCATGAACGAGGCAGCGGGGATATTGAACTCAAGCTCCACGCATTCGCCGGGCTTAATCGAAATCTTGCGAAAGTCCACAAGCGACGCTTTGGGAGCGTCCGGCCAATCCTTCGGAGGCACTATGTAACACTGCACGACTTCCTTGACGGAAACATCGCTCTCGTTGACGACGCAGACCACCGCGCGAACGCTGTCGGATGCTCCGATGCTCGTCTTGTCCAGCTTGAGGTCTTCGTAACGCAAAGCTCCGTAACCGAGGCCGAAGCCGAAGGGGAACAGCGGCTCCTTGTCCGCAAAGCGGTAGGTGCGCCCGCGCATGTTGTAGTCGTTGAAGGCGGGAAGGTCTTCCGTCGCGCCGACAATGGAAACGGGCAGCTTCCCGGAGGGGGATTCCGCGCCGAAAAGCACGTCGGCAACCGCGCGTCCGCCTTCGCAACCCGGATACCATGCCATGAGCACGGC
The DNA here is from genome assembly GCA_041652375.1 of Opitutales bacterium. Taxonomy (GTDB): domain Bacteria; phylum Verrucomicrobiota; class Verrucomicrobiia; order Opitutales; family Oceanipulchritudinaceae; genus Verruco-01. The sequence continues at coordinate 1,570 of JBAZHO010000159.1, forward strand.
GTCGCAGATGTCGAACGCTTCGGGAATGGCGATTGCGCTGCCGCCTGTGAGAACCAGAACGAGTTTCTTGCAGTACGGCCTGATCGCGCGCAGGAAGTTCATCTGCACGACCGGAAGCTCTATCGAATCCCGGTCTCCGCCCGAAGGCGAAGCGACGGTGTCGCCCTCTTCCCCTTCAAGCGTGTGGTCAAGCCCCATCACGGCAATCACGACGTCCGCAGCCTCTGCCGCGCCGTAGGTGTAGTTGACGCCGGGAGCCTGAGGACTGAACAGCGGGCAGCCGGGCCGGAACTTGGCAGGCGTGTTCGGATCGACCGCTTCGAGTATGCCTTGGAAAATTGTGACCATCTCCGGCGCGACGCCGTAGTAGTTGCCCAGAAGCGCGCCGACGTTGGTGGCCGTGGGACCTACAACCAGAAGGCGGTCGGGGTCGCGGTTCAGGGGCAGAGTGGCGTCGGAGTTCTTGAGCAGCACGACGGATTCCGCCGCGGCGCGACGCGCCAGCGCGCGGTGTTCCGGTCCGTCCACGATGTCCAGCGACAGGCCGGACCACGGCACGAGCGAAGGATCGTCGAACATGCCCAGACGGAACTTGGTCCGCAGGAGGCGGCGCACGGAGGTGTCGATTTCCGCCTCGCTAATCAGGCCCTGATCGACGGCGAAAATCAGATCGCCGTAAGTGCAGCCGCAGTTCAAATCGCAGCCCATGCGAACGGCCAGCGCGGCGGATTCGGCGGCGTTATTCGTGACGCCGTGGAACTTGTGAAAGTCGTCAACAGCGCCGCAGTCGCTCACGTAGTGCCCTTTGAAGCCCCAAGACCCGCGCAGCACCTTGTTCATCAGAAAATCACTCGCGCAGCAGGCCTCGCCAAGCGTGCGGTTGTATGCGCCCATCACGGCCTCAACGTCGGCCTTGACGAGCTTTTCAAACGCCGGCAGGTAGGTCTCCTCCAAGTCCTTGGCCGTGGGGTTCGCATCGAACTCGTGCCGTTCGGACTCCGGGCCGCTGTGGACGGCGAAGTGCTTGGCGCAAGCCGCCGTCTTGAGGTAATCGGGATCGTCTCCCTGAAGCCCCCTGACCATCTGGACGCCCAGTTCGCCTGTAAGATACGGATCTTCGCCGAAGGTTTCCTGCCCCCTGCCCCAGCGCGGATCGCGCACGATGTTGATGTTCGGCGTCCAGAATGTAAGCCCCTGATACTGGCCGCGCTTCCCGTGCCGCGCCGCGTAGTGGTGCTTCGCGCGGGCCTCGTCGGAAATCGCGCCCGCCACCTCGTGGACCAGATCGCGGTTCCAAGTCGCCGCCATCCCGATCACTTGCGGGAAAACCGTGGCCCTGCCGGCGCGCCCGATGCCGTGGCACGCCTCGTTCCACCAGTTGTATTTCGGCACGCCCAAACGTTCTATGGCCGGGTTATCGTGCATCATCTGCCCTATCTTTTCCACTAGGGTCATGCGACCCAGCAAATCATCGACACGCGTTTCGACGTCGAGCGAGGAATCAAGATAAGGATATGCGGTCTGTTCTACTATCACTGTAAGAATGACTGAAAGGTTGAATACAATATTTGCTGGAGCTGTCAAAACAACCGGACGGGAAAACCCGTTCGTTTTGACAACCCCGGTGCAAGGGGGGGAGCACAGGGATTACCTTATAAATTATCTGTCGAACATGTGAGTCCGCCTCCTGACGCACCCCACGAATGCCGAAAGGCACGTCAGGGGCGGACACACGTTCGCTTGATTACATTCTCCAGATTAGAACGTAATCCTATTTATCGAGCTGACATTTACCCACTTCCAGACGCTAATTCTGTCCGCGCCGATAGTTGAGAGCACATGGATGCCGCACAAGCAGCCAGTGCGTTAAAGAGTAGTCGCATGGTTACAACGCTAATTGAGTTATTTTAAAGTTTACAGCCAATCAGGGCGGAAAACAGTCTTTCACCATTCTAACAGTAGAATGGCAGACACCCTGCCCCAAGTTCGTAAAAGCTTTCGTATGAAGGTGTTATCTCAAAGACGACATGTCTCGTATTTGTAAATATTATCGCTGTCCGGGCATACCATTTCCCGGCGAGACGCCCAAAAACACGCGCCGCGATCATCGGCCACGGACCCGCCCATATGTCTCCATTCAAGATCAGTCCAAACCCAAGGTGCATATGCAACGAACAACGAGCCGAACCATGTTCCGATTTCAGTCCAGTCCAAGCTGGCGTCGAAACCTAGTCAAGGCTCGCTCTGGAGAAATTCGCGCAGCGAATCGAGCGGGACTCCTCACCTTCGCTGCCGAACGCACGCCCAGTGCCCGCGAAAAATGCCCGCAGACGTTCGCGCCAACAACGCCGTCGCACCCACGGGTGATCGGAAATGCTCCATAATGGTCGGCGCGCGATCCGGACTCTCAGTCCCGCAATACGTGGCAGGTGTAGCCGTCGGGATGTTTTTGCAGATAATCCTGATGGTATTCCTCCGCCGGATAGAATACCGAAGCTGCCGCAATCTCCGTTGTGACCGGACGGTCGAACTTGCCGGACTTGTCCCACTGCGCCTTCACGCGCCCGGCAGTCTCTTTCTGCGCCTCGCTGGTGTAGAATATCGCCGAACGGTATTGCGTGCCCACGTCGTTGTGCTGCCGGTTCAAGGTCGTCGGATCATGCAGACGGAAGAAATAGTCCAGCAAAGTTTCGTAACTGAGCTTGTCGGGATCGAACAGCACCTGAATCGATTCCGCGTGCCCCGTCCTGCCCGTGCAGACCTGTTCATAGGTCGGGTTGGCCGTCTTGCCGCCGGAATAACCCACTGTCGTCGAGACGACGCCGGGAATCTTGCGTATGATTTCCTCCATTCCCCAGAAGCAGCCGCCCGCCAGAATCGCCGTCTCCCGCCGCGCAGGCGTGAACAAGCCGGCAGCCACGAAGGGCGCGAGATAGTCGCCGTACCCGGCCTGTTCCATATCCTCAACCGGGATGAACTTCAACGCGGCGGAATTGATGCAGTAGCGCAAGCCGCCGTCGCCCGGCCCGTCATCAAACACATGGCCAAGGTGCGAGTCCGCAGCTTTTGAGCGCACCTCCGTCCGCCTCATGCCAAGAGAGACATCGGTCTTCTCCACTACGTCGGCGGCCTTCACCGGTCCGGTGAAACTCGGCCAGCCAGTGCCGGAGTCGAACTTGTCCATCGAACTGAACAACGGCTCGCCAGACACGACGTCCACGTAAAGCCCCGCCGCGTGGTTGTCCCAATACGCGTTGCGGAACGGAGGCTCCGTGCCGCACTGCTGGGTCACGGCGAATTGCTCGGCGGACAGCGTCTGTTTCAACACCTTCGCCTCAGGTTTCCTGAAATCGTTCATATGTGAAGCCCCCAAAGTTGAACCGTCGGAAGACTGCGCCTGACCGCGAAGCGAAAACGCGACAATAGCAGCCGAAAAAATAACCACTGCAGAAAGTCCTGCAATTTTCACTGTATGCATCATTCCTTCAGATGTGGAAGTTAGCGGTCACAACCAACAGTTCAGAGACTGAAAACCCCAACCGCATTCCATCACATCCCCCAGCCCGCTGACTGCCGCGATCCGGCCCGCGCGAATGCCGTACGGATAACCGCATGCCCGTATCACGAAAGGATGGTTAGAGCGGTTGCCAAAAGTATCCCGAAATAGAAACCTAATCTGGCAAGGAAATGGGACAACCGACGTATGCACGTACCCCGGACGCCTCGGAGAGGCGTCCCTA
>JBAZHO010000160.1:0-5280 GCA_041652375.1 Opitutales bacterium
GTCGATGTCGATATGCAGGCCGTCGGCGCTGCGCCCCGCGTGCAAGTTGGCGCGGCCATTCTTGCCGTCGGCGCGGAACACGCCGGCGAACGCGCCCTCGAAGGGGACCACGGCGCTGTTGTAGATACGGGACGTCGAAGGAGTCGGATTCCAGTCGATGAGCGGGTTGGCGCTGTAACGCCATACGGGCGAGTTGTCCCCTGCGGGCCGGGGCTCCCAGGGCATGTTCGGAAGTGCTTGACCAATTATCATGTGTAGAGCGTTTTTCTATTAAGGTGTTGTCTGCATGCCTGCCGATCGGAAGGCATGGATCAAAGGCGTCGGCGGTCAAAGGAACAGGAACACGGCGGCTCCGTCCAGTCGCAATGCCGACAGTAAGGTAATGTCGCGCCGATAGTAGAAGAAACATTTTGCCTTTGGCGATAGCGCAGACGCCCACAGCGGCACGAAAACCGCATTTTTCGTCAACATAAATCACATAAGAGCGCGTAAAGGATCAAAAATAACCGTCGCTCTTACAACGCCTGTTGCCAACGCCACAGGATCGCGTTACAAACTCGGCAGGATTCCGAAACTCGTTATCCCACAGCCCCCCCAAAAAAGACATGCGTAAAGACGCCGCCTCCCGTTCACGACTTGCCCGTGCCGCCCTGCTCGTCCTCCTGCCCCTGTGCTCGCCCTGCGCCTGCTCTACGGGACCGGACAGCGCGGCGAACAACATAGTGGCGAACCATTACGCGACCGCCTACCTCGGCGAATGGTTCTGGCCCTCTCCGTGGCCGGATTCCCAAGGCAGTTGGCTGGAACTACGGGACGACGGCAGCTTCACGGAAATCATGGACAACTACGGATTCAAGCTGGAACGGCAAGGACGGTGGGAAATCAGCTTCACCTCGGGCTGGATACTATCCGAGACGGGCAAACGCGTGACTGAAATGGTCGTTGAAAACAACGAGCTGTCGCTGGTGCTGGGGAAGGTCAGCATGAAATACCGCCGTGAAAACGCAGTCCCGGCCCCGCTCGCGGCGCTGCCGCCAATTCCCACGACCCTCGAAGACGCCGTGGACGCGCTGGAACGCACTCTCCCGAAGGGCGATCTGGCCCGCATCGCCGCCATATCGGAAGATACCCTGAGCATAATCAATCTGGAGTTAGGCCCCTCGATCCGCGACCGCATGGCCCTTCAGTCCGGCAACGACGCGCTGATCCGCAACTGCGGCAACATGCACCCCGAAGAAATCATGCGCCTGATAATCCGCACGCTATGGCAAAGGCTGCACAAGGAAGAGGCGACGAAATAAACGCGCACGCCGGGCGGTTCTTGGCCATATAGCGTTTAAAAAAAACTCGGCCACAGCCACATCGTTTTGCCTCGCGCCTTTGACGCTGCGGGAATGTCCGGTTGTCGATCGAGACGACTATAAAAAAGCCGCGCCTTTGCGGGGCGCGGCTTTTTGAACCTACTTGCGTTTTGCTTCGTCCGGGAGGGGCGGAGGCGGCATGGAGGGCGGCGGGGGAATCCTTCCGCTGGGCGGCGGCGGCGGCTTCATCGACGGCGGAGCGCCGGGGGATGTGCGCGGCATGGCCGGGAAAGAGGGCGGGCGTCTGACAGGGGGGGTGACGCCTAGAAGCTCCACGTCGAACACGAGCATGGCTCCGGGCTTGATGCCTGAACCGGGAGGCGGCTGCAGGTCATAGCCGAGGGGTCCGGGGATGTAGAGGCGGATCTTGCCGCCCACGCCGACAAGCTGCAGGCCTTCGCTGAAACCGGGGACCACGCCGTTGACGGTGAAGTCCGCCGGGGCGGTGCTTTTGTCAAACACCGTTCCGTCGATCAGGCTGCCCACGTAGTTGACCTGAACGCGATCTGTCGGTCCGGGCTTCTTTTCCAGATCGCCCGGTTCGATGATCTTGTAGTACAGGCCGCTGTCCGTGCGGGTAAGCCCTTCGCTCTGCTCTATGCCTGTGACATAGGCTTCCGCGACCTTCACGGTCTCTTCGGCCTCGACTTTGCGCTTTTCCATGAGCGCGGCGACATGAGCGCGGTAAATTTGTTCGGCTCTGCCCATGGCCGCCTGATAATTCTGCGGGGGTTCGTCGGACGACGCGCCTTGGCGCACTCCTTCGAGCAGCCAGTCCATCTCTTCGTCCGATAGGCCGATGTCGAGCTTCATCCTTTTGGATACCATGAAGCCGATGGCGGTCAGGGCATCCTTGTCGCTCACTTCCACTGCCGGAGCGGGAATGGCGTTTTCCGGCGGTGGGGCCGCTTCGCTCTGCTGCGCAAGTCCGACGCATGGGCCGAAGCCGAGCGCGATGCACAGCCCGAAACTAATTTTCCGTCCTGTTTTCATATATCGAATGAGTTATTCCAATGTTTCAAATTGATGCCTGAACCTTCCGGGCAAAGAATTTTCGTCCGTCCGGTCCAGCGCAGGGCACATCACGAATTATAACAATGGGTATGGGCGAATGTTCCATTCAGCCTAGAAATGCGCGAGGCATGATAACGACACACGATTCGCATCAGCGCGTATTCATTATTTCGAATTGCGTTTCATCACTGCCTGTAGTACACACGATCCGTCAACGGCATCCGACCCAGCCGATCGCCAGCGCCACTCCTTCGCCCCTCCCAAGACTGTCCTTTAGTTCTTTTCTCAACGAAATCAATCATGGCAAAAGACATGACAGAAGGCGAATTCACAAAAAAAACAAATAGTCGCGCAAAGGCCCCAAAGGCCGCTGCCAACAAAAAGGCCGCGAAGGCTTCAACCGGGTTGACGGATCCAAATCCGACTACCCCCAAACGGGCACCGAAAAAGGCGCAGGATGCCACCATCCCCGCCGCGCCGGTGCTAATTAAGGCAAAAGACGCGAAGACGACGGCGGCTCCCGCTGTCGTCCCCGCTTTGACCTCGGTCGTCGCCAAGGTGGACGTGGGCTTCGGCAACGCGCTCTACATCCGCGGCACCGGTCCCGGCATGTCCTGGGAAAAGGGAGTCGTGATGATGAACACCGCAGCCGACGAATGGTTGTGGAGCAGCGCCGCCGCTTCATCAATCTTCGTGTTCAAGGTGCTCATCAACGACGACATCTGGTCGCTCGGCCTCGACACGATCGTCGTCCCCGGCGAACAGCTCGTCGTAGAGCCGACGTTCTAGGAACCGGCCCCGCCCGGACAGTAGGACGACTGAGACCCTCCCCTAGGGGCGCTGGCATTCCTTTGCCCGCGCCGCTTGGCATGCTCGCAACCCGCATCCGCCCACGCCGCACAGAGGCGCGGCGGACGCGGGCCGGGGATGTCAGTCTGAATGCCGCGCCCAGCGTCGGCCTATAGCGGTTGCCAAAAGTCGGCCAATTTGAAGCCGCAGGACGAACGCATGCCTCTCCGAGGCGTCCGCAGCGTGTGCATACGTCGGTTGTCCCGTTTCCTTGCCAGATTAGGTTTCTATTTTGGGAAACTTTTGGCAACCGCTCTATGCCCCCTGCATGAACTCAAGGGCGCTCTCGCAGACTTCTTCAGACGCGTCCTCCGTGAGGTAGTGCCCGGCGGCGGCGAAGCGCTCCACCTTTGCGGCGGGGAAGCGGCGTATCCACTCGTCGAGGAACTTCGGCGAAAAGCACCAGTCGCGCATGCCCCAGCATAGGAGCATGGGCTTGCCCGCAAGTGCCACAAGCGCGTCCTCCACCCTCGCCAGTTCTGCGTAGCTGGGGTGCGTCTTGCTCAGGGGGATGTCCTGCACGAAGCGCAGGTTCGCTACGCGGTCGCGCCAGTTGCGGTATGGATACAGGTAGCCGCGCCTCACGTCTTCGGGCAGGGGACGCGTGCTCGCCATATGCACAGCCCCGCCCGCGAAGGCGTTGAGGCCGCGTATCAGAAGCGCCCCCAGCAACGGAACCTTGCACACCGCGATGCGCAAAGGTATGCGCAGCGAGCGGAAAGCGGCGGTGTTCATGAGCATGATGCGCCCCACCCGCTCCGGCCTGCGCCCGGCGACGCCGGAGCCGATCGCGCCCCCCCAGTCGTGCGCGACGAGGTTGAAGTCCCCGATGCCCAGCGAGTCCAGCAGATACTCCGCGTTGAGGATGTGCCGGGCCAGCGTGTAGTCGTAATGCTGCGGTTTGTCCGATAGGCCGCAGCCGATGTGGTCCGGCGCGATGCAGCGGAAATGCGGGGATAGCGCGCGCACGAGGTTCCTGTACATGAAGGACCACGTGGGATTGCCGTGCAGCAGCAGGACGACCGGCCCTTGCCCTTCATCTATATAGTGCATGCGCTGGCCGTCGGGCAGCGTGACAAAGCGCGGGGCGAAGGGATACTGCTTTGCGATGTCCGGCGGAAGCGCCGTGGCCGCGTCCCGAGAGTCTGGCGTGGTCCCGTTCATTTCTCTAGGGCCATCATGATGGAGCTAAGGCCGCTGCCTATGCCCAGAAGCGCGATTTTGTCCCCCGCCTTGAACGCCCCGGCCTCCGAAGCTGCGGCAAGGGTTACGGGCACTGCGGCGGAGCCGGTGTTGCCCATGAAGGGATAGGTCGGAAAGTCCTTCGCCTCGTCCAGCCCAAGCGTCTGCAGCAGGCGGCGCTGATGCGCCCGGCCCACCTGATGACAGATCACGCGGTCCGGGCTGTTGCCGAACTCCGCGCCGAAACGCGCCCATGCCCGCGCGGCCACCTTCAGACCGGCCTCCAGCAGCGCTTCGGAATCCGTGATCATCTCCAGACCCCCGGCTGCGGTTCCGCCCTGACATAGCCTGTTCACGCTCGTGTCCGTCTCCACAACCGCGCCCAGAACGCGCATGCCGTCCGGCGCTAGGCTCTCGTGACAGAGCAGCGCCGCCGCTGCGCCCGCGCCTATCGTAAGGTTGGCGAAGAGGCCCTTCACCGAACTGCGCGTCTGCGCCGGGTCGAGGAACTGTTCTATCGTGCGCTCCAACAGAGGCAGTCCGTCCTCGCCCGTGACGATCAGCGCGCTCTCGATCTGGCCGGACTCTATGAGACCAGCCGCGAGCAGCATGCCGTTGAGAAAACCTAGGCAGGCGTTGGACACGTCGAGAATCTGCGTCTCCGCGCCAAGGCCCAGCATGTCGTGGACGTAGGACGCCGTGGCGGGTTCCATGCGATCGCGGCACACGCCGCAATGCGCCAGAAGCCCGATGCGCTCTTTCGGAATGCGCGTCTTCTGGAGCAGCTTCGCCCCGGCCTGCGCGGATGCCCACGATGCCATGACCGGCTTTCCCCAGAAATGGCGGCTGACGATGCCCGTCATCAGCTCCAGCC
>JBAZHO010000161.1:0-5255 GCA_041652375.1 Opitutales bacterium
GCTTGGACGCAAGGACGTCAGGGCTATCTCATGCCGCGCCTTCAGGGCTTCAACAGAGCAATGCGGTTCGTGTATCGCCAGTAGCGTTTCAGGGCTTACCTCAAAAGTGTCCAAATTTTGAGCCTCTGGGATAATCTGTGTAAATCCCTGCTTATCTGCGGATAAAACTCTTCTCTTTGTTCTCTGGTAATTCGGCGGACTTTTGAGAATCGCTATACAAGGCAAGACGGCTCCGCTTTCACCCCCTGCCGCATGATCTATTTACCCCGGCCTTGCCATGTGCCTTGCGGTCGTGCTCTAATCCCCGGCTTTGCCGTCAGCCCATCCGGTGCTTTCGGCAATACACACATGCTCGCGCTTGAAAACATTTCTTTGCAGTTCGGTGAGAAGACCCTGTTCGACGGAATAGAGGCCCGCATCGGCGCGCGCGACCGCATCGGGCTTGTCGGGGCCAACGGCGCGGGCAAGACCACTTTGTTCCGCATCGTCATGGGCGAGGCGGAGCCGGACACGGGCGATATCGACAGGGCGTCGTACGTCACTTTGGGCTATCTGCCGCAGGAGACGCTTACCTTGCCGGGGCGTAGCGTTTACAACGAGGCAGCCGCCGCGTTCGAGGATGTGCACGTGCTTCGCCGTCGTCTCGACGAGGCGGACCATCGTCTGCACGAGCTTGACCCCAACGAATCCGTCTATGCGGAGACGCTTCAGATCATCGGCGAGATCGAGCACCGGCTTGAGGATCTTGAGGCTGAGAAGATGAAGGCGCGGGTCGAAAAGGTGCTGCTGGGCCTCGGCTTTTCGATGGCGGACATGAACCGCGACTGCGGGGAGTTTTCCGGCGGCTGGCAGATGCGAATCGCGCTGGCGCGGCTGTTGTTGCGCGAGCCTTCGCTGCTGCTCCTTGACGAGCCGACGAACCATCTCGACCTTGATTCCCTGCGCTGGCTGGAACGCTACCTTCAGAACTACGAGGGCGCGATCATCCTCATTTCGCACGACCGGGCCTTTTTGGACGGCTTGTGCAACCGCATTTTCCACCTCACGCACAGCCGTCTGGACGCCTACCGGGGCAATTACAGTTCCTTTGAGGAACAGGCCGCCGCGCGTTACGAGCAGCTCGTGCAGGCGCAGAAGTCGCAGGCGCGCAGCCTCGCGCAGACGGAGCGTTTCATCGAGCGTTTCCGCTTCAAGGCGTCGAAGGCCCGGCAGGTGCAGAGCCGCATCAAGGCGTTGGACCGCGTGGACCGCATCGAGGTTGACCAGAAGGAAAGCTCGCTGGGCAACTTCAAGTTCCCGCCGCCTGAACGCTGCGCGAACGATATTTTCCTCCTCAAGAAGCTGGTCAAACGCTACGGCGAACAGGTGGTGATCAAGGGCGTGGACCTTGAAATCACGCGCGGCGAGCGCATCGCCATCGTGGGCGTGAACGGCGCGGGCAAGTCCACCCTGACCCGCGTCCTCGCGGGCGTGGAGCCTTTCGAGGAGGGCACGATGAAGATCGGCGACCGCGTGAACGTGGCCTACTTCGCGCAGCATCAGTCCGCCCAGCTCGACCCGGAGAAGAGCGTCATGGAACTGGCCGCCGAGACGGCTTCGGACGCGATGCGCAACCGCGTGCGCGACATTCTGGGCAGCTTCCTTTTCAGCGGGGGGGACGTGATGAAGCCCGCCAAGGTGCTTTCCGGCGGCGAAAAGAACCGCCTCGCGCTGGTGCGAATCCTTCTACGGCCCACGAACTGCCTGATTCTGGACGAGCCGACGAACCACTTGGACATGGATTCCAAGGCCATGCTTCAGGAGGCCCTGACGCAGTGGGAGGGCACGATGATCATCGTGTCCCACGACCGCGAATTTCTCGACCCGATTGTGAACCGCGTGCTGGAGGTGTCTCCGGGCAAAGTCCGTTCCTTCCCCGGCAACGTGTCCGAGTATATCGAGAAGATCGACGCGGAGCGCGCCGCCGCCGGACCCGCGGCGAACGCCGGGGAGCCTGCCGCCCAGCGTTCGATGCAGAACCCCAAGGAGCGCCGCCGCATACGCGCGGAGAAGCAGAAAGAGATCACCCCCGTCAAGAAAGAGGCCGACGCCGTGGAGGCCCGCATCGCCGAGATGGAAAAGACCGTCGCGCTCGAAGAGGCCGCCATGGTCGATCCGGTGTTCTTCAAGAGCCCCAGCGCTCCGGCCCGCATGCGCGCGCTGGACAAGATGCAAACGCAACTAGACGCCGACATGCAACGCTGGGAGAAGCTGCTGACGCAACTGGAGCGCCTTCAGGCGGAGCTTGCGGAGCTGGACGCGGAGTAGGGGGGCCTTCGACAGGGGGCGCGTTACGACCTGAACGGCGCGTCAACAGGGGCAGGATCTGCCCAATCCCTGCTTCAACACGGTGGACGTTTCCACCTGACGCTCCGATATGGTCCAGTACGTCCTGAGCAGGCGGTTCTTTTCCTCCTCATCCACCTGCGTGAACCCGTGTTTTTCGTAGAACGATACGGCCCACGTCGCCGCCTTCCACGTGCCTATGAGCACGGGCCTGTCCGTCTGCTTCAGCAGATGCGCCAGAAGTAAGCCGCCGACGCCCTTGCCGCGTTCGCTGGTGCGGATGTAGGCGTGGCGTATCAGGGCCACGTCCTGGACGTCCTGAATGCCCATCGCGCCCACAATTTCCCCGTCGCGCTCGAAGACTGAGAAGTTCACCCCGGCGGCGATTTCGCCCCGTAGCTCCTCAAGGGGCATGTAAGGCTCGTGCCATACATCGGCGGGAATCTTGCCGCGGTACGCTTCGGCGGAATCGTTGATCACGGCGAACATCTGAGGGATGTCCGCGTCGGAACATGGGCGGATGAAGGGGGATTGGTTTTGCATCGGGAAATTGACAGCCATTGCGCGATCTGGTTCGCGGGAATCAGAAATATAGCGATTTTGACAAGAATACCGAAATCATACCCAGAATTTTATCCACAGATAAGCAGGGATTTACACAGATTGTAGAAAAGAAGACGTTCTGATTTTCTAATCCCTTTCTCATCCCTGCTTATCTGTGGATAAAAATTCTTCTCCCCGTTTCTTCTATTCCGTGTAATCCGTGTAATCTGCGGATAAACTCTTCGTCTGTAATTTCGGCGGATTTTTGAAACACTCCGTATAGGCCCGCAAAGGGTATTTCCTTCTCAAGCCGCGCCCAGCGCGAAGGCCGTGACCACCAGCAGGAACACGAGCAGCGATATGCCTACGTAGGCGCGGTCCCTGTGTATCGAGAATGCGACGATGGCCGCCATTACGCGCAGCACGGGCGTCGAAATGAGCAGCAGCAGGCCCGCGACCAGCACAGCCTGCCCGCGCAGCGCGAACAGCCCGCTCCACAGCCAGCCGAGAGTGCGCGGGAAGCTCGCCCCGTTTGCGATCAGCGCGTGCAGGTCCTCCGGCGTGCCGCCGTTCACGCCGTAGTCATTGCAGCGCAGAAAGCAGAGCGCCGTGCCCAGCAGGATGAGTCCTAGGCTGACGCGCACGCCCCAGCGCAGGATCTCGCTGATGACCAGTTCGACTGAAATGGGGTCGCGCGTCTTCATTGCGTAAAGCCCCTCCAGAGCATCTGCGCGGCGGCGATTGCCAGCACGCCGACGAACACAAGCTGAATGGTCCGCCCCTTCATGCCGCCAAGCAGGCGCGCGCCGATCTTTGAGCCGACGATCACGCCCACTGCCACCGGCGCGGCCACGAAAGGCTGCACGTCCCCGCGCATGAAATACACTGCGGCCCCGGTGGCGGCGGTGATGCCGATCATGAAATTGCTCGTCGCGGTGGCGGCCTTGATCGGCATGCCCATGCCGATGTTCATCACCGGAACCTTCAGGATGCCCCCGCCGACGCCCAGCAGGCCGCTCACCACGCCCGCCAGCCAGCCCACGGCCAGCCCCAGCTTCGTGCGCGACACCCGGTAGGGGACTTCGCTCTTGAGCGAGCGGTCGTAAAAGGAAGTGTGCAGTTGCAGCCTGTCCGCCAGCGCGTCGGGCGGCAGATCGTGCGCCTCGCCGCTCTTCTTGCGCGCCATGCGCAAGGCCGTCCACGTGATGATGATGCCGAAAAGGGCGTAGAGAAACCTCGTCGAGACCACACCCGCCAGCAAGGCCCCGCAGATCGCGCCAGAGGCCGTCGCCGTCTCCAGCAGCATGCCGACGCGGATGTTCGTGATGCGCTCCCGCACGTAGGAGGACGCTGCCGCGCTGGACGTCGCCACCACGGCGACGATCGACGCCGCGATGGCGTGCCGGATGTCCACCCCCATGAGCAGTGTGAGCGCGGGAACGACGATGATCCCGCCCCCGACGCCGACCAGCGAACCCAACAGCCCCGCCGAAACGGAGATGAGGGCGACGATGAGCGTGAAGTCGAGCGGAGTCATGGCGTTCCGGGAGTATTGGGCGAAAGATAAGCGCTGGGCAAGCGCGCGAATCTAAAGCAGGCGGGGTGAATCTTGACAATACACATAAATAAGTCGATTATACACACCATGAGGACGAACATCGTGATTGACGACGAAGTGATGAGCGAGGCAGCGAAGGCAAGGCCGAACGCCACCAAGCGGGCGCTTGTCGAGGAGGGTTTGAGGCTTGTCGCGGGCCTTGGCAGGCAGCGCAAACTACGCAGCGTGCGCGGTAAGCTCAAATGGCAAGGCGACCTCGACGCCATGCGGACGGACAAGTGATGATCCTCGTCGATTCCAGTGTCTGGATTGACTACTTCAACGGCACTCCGTCATGGCAGGCTGACGCGCTGGACGAATTGCTGGACCGCGAGACGATTGTGGTGGGCGACCTGATTCTGGCCGAGGTGTTGCAAGGCTTCCGCGAGGAGCGGGACTTTGAAAGCGCAAAGCGGCTGCTCCTTGACCTGCATCAGGTACAGCTGTGCGGAACGGAAGTCGCGCTTGAGGCCGCTGTGAATTTCCGCCTGTTAAGAAGCAAGGGTGTGACCGTGAGAAAGACGGTCGATACGTTCATAGCCACGGCGTGTATTAAAAACGGCTGGACGCTCCTCCACAACGACCGCGACTTCGAGCCGTTTGAAAAGCATCTGGGACTGCTCTGCGTATCAACAAGCCGATAATTTGAGGGCCCTGCTCAGTAAAACACCGCCCGGTCCAAGGCTCGGAACTGGATGGCTTCCAGCAGGTGGTTGGGCTGGATGTGTTCGCTGCCCGCGAGGTCCGCTATCGTGCGGGAGACCTTCAGGATGCGGTCGTAGGCGCGGGC
>JBAZHO010000162.1:0-5240 GCA_041652375.1 Opitutales bacterium
AAGGACCTGCCCGTGCTTGAAGGCGTCATCTATGTGACGGATCACGAAGTGACCGTCGCCACCTGCGCCATCGGCAAGATCGAGGAAGTCGCAGCCGTCGAGGTTGCTCCCGAAGTCGCCGCCGCAGCCGCCGCCGCCGCAGCAGCGACCGCCGCCGCTCCCGCAGCCCCCGCCGCAAAAGGCGGCAAGGGCAAGTAGGCTCAAGCCTGCCGCATCCCGCACTTTTCAAATGGCATCGGCGAACCCGGTGCCATTTTTCATGTACGCCGTGGCAGGAACGTGTTGCATATAACAAATGCCAAAAGAAACCCAAAATAAAGGAACCGCAGATAAACGCTGATTTTCGCAGAAAAGATTACATAAGTTTTTATCTCTTAATAATCTGCGAACATCAGCGTTTATCTGCGGTTAAATGATCTTCTTCCGGTATTTTGGTAAACTTTTGGCAGCCGCTATATCTATTCCCGGCAGGCGGCGGCTATCGCCGTGCCCGCGATCCACGCGCTCGCCCATGCGGCGTGCATGTTGTAGCCGCCGGGTATCCCGTCGATATCCAGCATTTCCCCGGCCATGTGCAGGCCTTTGCGCAGCCTGCTTTCCATGCTGGAGGGGTCCAGTTCCCCGGTCGGCACGCCTCCGCTGGCCACCCATTCGGCCTTGTTCATGGCCCGCGATTCGATCTTGAAGCGGCTGGCCGTCATCTGCCCGGCAAGGGCCTGAAGGCGGGCGGGGGAAAGGGCGCCCCAGCGCGTGTCTTCGGGCAGCTTCATGGCCTGCACGAGTTTCAGCAAAGCTTCGGCGGCAGGTCCATCGCCGGGTCGTCGGCCACGCATTTGCGCGCGCGGGCGTCTCGCGTCTGCAGGAGCACGGGGCTGGGGACGAAGGGGAGCACGCTGTGCCCGAAATGTTTCGCAACGGCCCAGCCCGTCTGGCCGCTTCCAGAAGGTTCATCCCGATCCGCGCCCCGGCCAGACCTGCACGGCTCCGTGCATGAACTCGCTTCCGCGCGGGTATGCCCTCGCCAGCAGGTCAGGGTCCGGCGCGGCGCAGGTGAGGGCGTGGGGCTTGTGCGCGTCGCTCATCCAGCGCAGCGGGGCTTCGTCGCGCTCAAGCACCGTCACCTCCAGCCCCGGCGCGGCGCGCGCGGCGCAGATGGCGGCGAAAAGCCCCGCCGGACCGCACCCTGCAACGATTAGCTTCATGTGTCGGGGGAGATGATGGGATTAGCGGTGAATACGGTTTCGCATCGATATTGTGCCGGGCGGAAAGGGGGGCAACTTTCCGTGCTATTTCATCAATAGCTTGCGAGCAACGTTTAATCGTTTCATAGATACAAGGCAGCTTTTTCATTGCAGCGCACACGTTTCACCCCTGTTACGCACGACCAGTCTCAATGGCGCATCTCCTGATAGTCGAAGACGATCCCGTATCCTTACGCATTTTGGTCAGCCTTCTGCAGAAGCGCGGGCACGAGCCGCACACCGCTTCGAGCGTCGGCGATGCCATCACGGTTCTGGAGCGCAACACCCTCATCGATCTGGTCATTCTGGACAACCAGCTTCAGGGCGAATACGGGTGGCAGTTTCTGGAATACGTCCGCAAGGACTTCATTTTCCGCAACCTGCCCATCCTCATCTACACCGGCAGCAGCGACCGCAACTCCGTCCTGAAATTCCTGCAGCTCGGCGTGCAGAAGATTCTCGTCAAGCCGTACAACGCCAGCCACATCGAGGAAGAGATCAAACGGGCGGTGCAGTTTGACTGGCGCGGCATGGTTTTCGAGCCGCCGACACGCGTCTGCCAGCGTCTGAACATCGGTGAGGACGATTACTACAAGTCCCTCATGCGCGGCGCGATGGACGTCAAGGACCACGTCCCGGCCATGAACAAGCTGGTTGGCTCCAAGGACTTGCGCGTGTTCGACGAGCATCTGTCCGCGCTGCAGAGCCTCGCGCTCAACCTCGGCGCATCCATTCTGGAGAACGCCGTGGAGAGCATTCAGGAGTCCCTCCGCACGGGCAAACTCGACCAGAGCATCTACTTTATCAACAGGCTTGTGCCCACGGCGCGCCTGATGCATCACCGCGCGCTTTCCCACTTCGGGCTTACAAACAACGAAGAGTTCCCGCAGGACCTCTTCGGCGATCAGCGGGACGAGGCGGCCAAGAAGAGCAGGGACCTGCCTCGCGCCCCGGTTCCGGCCCCCTTGGCGATAGCGGACCCGATCGACGCGATTGTCCAGAGTCCCCTGAGTTCGTTCATAGACGATTTCCGCGTGCTGCTGGACAAGGGACTGTTTGCCCCCGGCGAGGTTGAGTCCGTGCTGGAAGGCTCCAACGCAGCCGTCGGCGTGGAGGATATTGTCGATAGCCTCCGCTTTCTCGCTAGGGTGAATAACGTCACCGAGGAGGTCATGGTCGCGTTCATCCGGCAGATGCCCGGTCTGGACATGCGCATCATCGAAATCGCCAACAACCTCTCCCCCAGATCGGAGCGCGTTGTGCTGCTCGAACAGGCCATCGGCGTGCTCGGCGTGAACATGGTTAGCTGCATCGTCATTCCCATCGTGTGGCTGCGCGCTTCCCGCAGGGGCCGCAACCCGCTCCGGCTGGAGGCGATGGCGCGGCACAGCATGGCCGTCTCCCTTCTGGTGAGGGAACTGGCCATCAAGTTCAGCGGAACGCAGGAGTTCGCCGCCGCCGCGCTGGCGCACAACGTTGGCAAGTGGCTGCTCGCCCTTCAGTACCCCGCCTTCTTCGGCATGTCCCTGCTTCTGGGGCGCGAGAAGCCCGATGAGGTGCTGGCACGGGAACGCCGCATCTTCGGCATCGACCACCGCGAGCTTGGCGCGAAGGCCATAGCGAAAGCCGGGATGAGCCCTCAGGTCATCGCCTGCACCCTCTTTATGAACGACCCGGGCAAGGTGGTCGAGGGCGAGTCACAGATCGTTACCTCGATGGTCAACCTTTCCGATCTTCTGGCCCGGATCAAGGGCTTCGGATGCAGCGGCTCTTCCAAGGACGTGACCCCGTCGGATTTCGTCAATTCTCCGGCCTGGGCCGCGCTGAAGCATTCGCAGGTCAAAATCCCGCTGGACCCGCCCGAATACCTCTCGGCGCTGGACCCCGTGGTGGAACGCGTGCGCGGCATCGTGGACATGGCGCTGGACTAGGCGAGCGTTTGAAAACTCGACCCCCGTCGGAATACGGGCGCTGTTATTGGCGCGAGGTGCGGCGCTTCCCCCTTGGTGCGGCGTCCGGGGGCAGGCAAGGAAAGCCTGTGGAATCTCCCTAGCCTTTGGCGGGCTGTTCTTCGTCTTCCGGGGTTTTACGCGCGCGGCCTCTGCGGCGCGGTTCGGGCGGCGTCTCTTCGCTTTCCATGAAGGGCTTGCCGGTCAGCGTGGCGATGAATTTCTTCATGGCCGGGGTGAGGACGCGGCTCTTGCGGTGGATGATGGCCAACGGGCGGATGAACTGCTTGCCACGCATCGGAATGGCTTTGATGACGCCTCGGGCCACTTCGTTTTCGACGGTGGTCGCGGGCACAAGGGCGATTCCGGCGTTGATCTCCACGGCCCGCTTGACCGTTTCGATGTTGTCGAACTCCATGACCGGATCGACTTCGAGCTTCGCGGCGCGGAAGATCTGGTCCGTGGCTTTGCGGGTGGGGATGTCGTGGTCGAAGCCTATGAAGCGTTCGTCCTTGAGCTCTTCCAGCGCCACGCTCTTGCGGGCGGCCAGCGCGTGGTTCTCGTGGACGATCAGCACGAGGCGGTCCTCCAGAAAGGGGATCGTCTCCAACTGGCGCATGCGCTGCGGGTAGGCCACAAGGCCCATGTCCACGCTGTTGCCCAGCACGTCGTCGTACACGAGGTTGGAACGCCGGTATTCCACGCGCACGTTCACCGACGGGAAATCCGTGAGGAAGCTCTTGATGTAGGGCGGCAGTTCGTGCAGGCCGATGCTGTAAACGGTGGAAATGTGGATAGATCCGCTAATGACCTTACGCATTTCCTGAAGTTCGCTGACGAGTTTTTCGTAACGGTGCAGCAGGTCCTTCGATCCGTCGTAGAGTTTCTGCCCTTCGGGCGTGAGATGGAACTGCTTCTGGCTGCGGTCCATTATCACGATGCTGAAGCTGCGCTCCATCGCCCTAAGTTGCTGGCTTACAGCAGATTGCGTGATTCCGTTCAGCTTTGCTGCGCGGGAGAAGCTGTGGCTTTCGACCAGATCGCTGAAAATTTTCAGGTTTTCGACGTGCATGATTCTCTTCTAGGTATAATGTCGGCTTATCTCTTGGCAATGCCATAATCAGTTCTGCTAACACGATGGATAACAGTATTACTTATGATCTGTTCTGCGCCAACGCGCGCGACGTGGAGAATCTGATCGCCGGGGCCTGCCGCTCCTGCGGACGGGAGCCGTCTGCGGTTCGCCTGATGGCCGTCACAAAGACGCAAGGCCCTTGGGCCGTGGAATACGCCCGTCGCTACGGCCTTGGCTGCGTGGGCGAGAACCGTGTGCAGGAGGCCGAGGCCAAGCGTGCGGACAGGCCGGGGCAGGGCGGCGGCATAGCGTGGGAGCTTATCGGCACGCTTCAGAGCAACAAGGCGAAGCTTGCAGCGACGCTGTTCGAGCGAGTGCAGAGCGTGGACCGCCCGAAGCTGGCCACGGCGCTGGACCGCCACGCGGGCGAGCTTGGGCGCAGGCTGCCCGTGCTCTTGCAGATCAACGCCGGGCGGGACCCCGCCAAGCACGGGGCGGAGATCGAGGACGCTCCGGCCCTGCTGGAGGCCGCCCTTTCCTGCGCGAATCTGCACGTGCAGGGCCTGATGACCATCGCCCCCCTGAGCGGGGACCCGGACGTGGCGGCGCGGACTTTCGACACCCTGCGCCGGATGAGGGACGACTTCAGCGCCAGCTTCAAAATCTCCCTGCCCGAACTATCGATGGGCATGAGCGGCGATCTGGAACAGGCCGTCCGCGCGGGCAGCACGATGGTGCGCGTGGGCACGGCCCTGTTTGGCGCGCGCTGACAGCGCGTATGGCGACTTATAGCGAGTGCCAAAAGTTTCCCGAAATAGGAATCGAATTTGACGATAAATCGGGGCAACTGACGTATGCACACACTCCGGACGCCTCGGAGAGGCGTCGGTTCCTCGCTGTTTGGTGTGGAATAGGGAACTGAAGGCCCTCGCCGGGCAGGCAGGGAAAGGGAAAACGAACGTTTCCCTTTCCCGA
>JBAZHO010000163.1:0-3060 GCA_041652375.1 Opitutales bacterium
CGTGGCTATCCTGTCGTGCAAGACTGGCTTGCTCGTTACGGCGTTTGCGCCGTAGCCGACTCCGAATGCTTTCAGCGTCTCCCACGAGACGCCGGAGCCGTCCACGGCCTTCGAGAAGTCACCGGCGTCGATGCCAATCGCGCGACTCGCGTCGAGCCACGGCAGATCGGTTCCCGGATTGCGCACGAGCGGGAAATGCAGTTTCACCGTGCAAGGGCCTTCTGGACCCATGCCGGAAATCTCGACGTCAGCCGTCTTTGCGTCGGCGGGAAGAGCGGCCCAGTCGATGGAAACGAAGACCGTACAGCTGCTGGCGTCTTTGATCGTCGCTGCAATGGATTCCTTGTCGTCATTGGGGTTTAAACACAACCTAACCCACGGCGAAAGGCTCTTTGCGGTGAAGCCCACAGGCTTTTCGCCACGGTTGAACACCTCGAAGGAAGTCCGGCGGGACGCGCCCTGATAGATCGGCAGCGGCCCCGGCTTAGGCTGGAAGATGTCGTTCTCCGGCCATGCGAAGGAGAAGCCCTCCAACGCGACACCAATCGCGCCCTGAGGCAGCGGGTGCACGTAGCTGACGGCGGGCATGCGTTCCAGCGGCGGCTGCTGCCAGTAGGTCCAGCCGATGCGCTTCTGGTCCATCATGTGCTCCCACTTGCCGCCTGCGATGTTGTTGTACTCCGCGGCCAGCTGCGAATCATTGTCGAAGCACTTGCGGACCTCATCCGCCATAGTATTCGCCTCCGCCCTGCCCTGCAAAGCGTACCAGTCGTTCAGGCTTGCATACATATACATCCCGTTGAGATTGGCAGAGGCAACGACTGGGTAGTAAAACAGCTGGAACGCTGCGTCAGCATACGAGCCCATTGAGCGCTCCTTTAAAACCATCGCCGTAAACGATGCGGAATACCACGCTACGGCGACACTTTGTGCCTCGTCATAGTTGGACGGGCTGAAGGTGTCCGCATCTAGCATCTCCGGCTTCCGCATCGCGTTGGCCTTGGTATAGAAGTCCAACAGCCTCGCGACCTCGTCTGCATTCCACTCCCCAAACTGCTGCGCGGCCCAGTCCTTCGTATATTCGGGCAGCATCTCGTACGGAATCGCCTCCGGGTCCCAGCCGTAGTCTAGGAAGAAGGAAATCGGCAGCTCCATCGGCTTCAAGTCGCCCACGTTCACAATCCAGATGCGCGTGGCCTCATACTCGTATGCTAGGTGCATCTGCTCCCATATCTTGGTGATCGGGATCGTGTTCAGCCACTTGTAGGAACGCGGGCCGCCGACGTAGTCGAAATGGTAGTATATGCCCGCGCCGCCGGAACGATTGCGCTCCGAGGCCAGCGGCAGGCGGCGGATATTGCCCCAGTTGTCGTCGCACCAGAGCAGGGTCACGTCGTCGGGCACGCGCATGCCGTGCTCGTAATAATCCTGCACCTCCTTGTATAGCGCCCAAAGCTGCGGGATTTCCGTGGCCTTTTTGCCCGTCTCGCGCTCCAGAATCTCTCGCTGGTCGGCAACGATTCGCTCAAGCAGAGCCGTGTTGGTGTCCTCGCTCATGGCCTCGTCGCCGTCGCCGCGCATGCCCATCGTCACGATGCTTTCGTAATCCTTGTTGCGGGCAATGCCGTCGGCCCAGAACTTGCGCAACACATCGCCGTTGGTCTCGTAGTTCCACTCACCCGTTCCGTGCCGCTTCCATTCCTGCTGCGCGCGAATCATCGGCTCGTGGTGAGACGTGCCCATGACGATGCCGTACGCGTCGGCCAGTTCGGGGTTCTTCGGGTCGTCCTCGTTGAAGGCGTTATTCCACATCGCGGGCCAGAGGTAGTTGCCCTTCAGGCGGAGCAATAGCTCGAACATGTGGCAGTACATCTCGCTGTTCACGCCGCCGAACTTCTCCTTGGCCCAGCCCGAAAAAGCCGGAGCCTCGTCGTTGATGAAGATGCCGCGATACTTGACCGTCGGCCCGTCGTCGTAGAGGGAGCCGCTGACAAAAAGCGCGTCCCTGTGCGCGGTCGGAACGTCCGCCCACCAGTACCAGGGCGAAACGCCTATCTGTTTTGACAGAGTGTATATTCCGTAGATCGTGCCGCGCTTGTCGCTGCCCGCGATCACGAGCGCGCGCTCCACGCCCGGCAGCGGATCGTCCACGACCTTGAGCAGGAAGGACTCCCAGCGCCCTTCCAGCAGCGAGGCGTCGATCTTGCCCGCCTTTGCGATAGCGTCGATCTGCGCGCTGCGGCCCAGCGTGCCCACGATCACGGCCATACTTCCCGGAGCCTTTTCATCCGTGGACAGGACCGGCTTGACGGATGTCACGCGCTCCACGTCGGCCTGAAGGTCGCCCGCAGCGCGGATCACGCCCCAGTAATCGCCCGATGATACCCATATGGGCGCGGCCACGCCGCCGACGGCAAGCGCCATCGCGTCATCGGACGCCTCGCCGGAAACCACGCATTCCACGCTGGCGGCGGATAGGCGCAAAGCCGGTGAAAGACAAATCAGAAAGGTAAGGATTGCAGAACGTTTCATCGGGTTGTGCTGGGGTTACTGAAGTAATTGTATCACGACTTTGCCGGATGCCGATCCCGCGCCGACGCGAACGTTCCGAACTGACGTCAAGGAGCCGGACTGGACCGTGATCGTGTAGTCGCCGTGGAAGGCGTTGACGTCAAAAAGGCCTGCGGCATCGCTTACTCCATCGACGTTCGTGCGCCACTGGTGCAGGACCAGATCGCGGTAAACCTCGGCGTTGGGCTTGGCGGACCAGTCGCTGCGGAACATGGCCCCGGAGGGAATCCAGTGCGCACCTTCCCAGAAGCCCCAGAGCTGTATGCCGACCACCGAGGGGTGACTGTATGCGAGGATGAAAAAGTCCCGCGTGAAGTCGGCCTGCAACTGAACATCTTCTGTGCGGATGTCGAACTCCGTAAAGCGGATCGGCAGGTTGAACCTCGCGTAGCGGTCCAGCGTGGCCAGAATATTCACAGGATCGTTGGGCTGACCGCTGAAATGGACCTGAAGGCCGAGGCCGTCCACAGGCGCGCCGTTGTCCAGAAG
>JBAZHO010000163.1:3070-5220 GCA_041652375.1 Opitutales bacterium
GAAGATACTTCGTCGTATCGTCGAAGTGGGCCACGTGCGCCGTGTCCGTGGTCTGGTCCTGATTGGAAAAGTCGTTGAAGTAGAGCTTCACCCCCGGCATGGCCTCGCGGGCGGTCTCGAACCAGTGCACCATGATCTTCGGGCCGAACATGTCCATCAGGTCGTGGTTCGTGTAAGGCTCGTTGAGCACGTCCCATTCCTTCAGCAGGCCTCTGGTGGCGTCCGCCATCTCGCGGATGTGCGCGTCGATCAACGGCATTATCTCGTCGTCACGCCCGGAATCGTGCAGCGCGTGGACCGGCAGGGGCAGGTTCTTCCAGCCCGGCCATACCAGAACGTGACCGCGTGTATAAAAGTCGTGCTCGTTGAGCCATTTCAGACCGTCGATTGCCTTGGCGTGGGAGAAATCCCCGAGGTCGTTCCACTCGCCAAGCCAGACGGGCCACTTCAGGTCGTTCTCGGGGCTGGCTTCGTTGAACAGTTCCAGCACCTTTTCCCGGTAGATGGCGTTCTCCGGGGTATCCGAAGTAAGCCGCGCCAGTTGCAGGGCCGAGCCGAAATGGAAGGCCGAGCGAAGCTGATGCACCGTTACCTTCGCGCCGGACACTGGCTTGCCGTCCGCACCCACGACCACGATTTCCAGCGGGCTCTTGCGGATGCGCTCGATGCGCTCCAGAGCGTCCTTGCGCCACTGCGCGTCAGGCTCGCGCCCCGCGTAGGTGAAGCTGCTGCGCGGCAGCGAATCGACGCTTCTGGTCTTGCCGTAGTAGAGGACCTCCACCCCGCCGACCTCCACCGTCTGGCCGGGATAGCCGAAGCGGAAGCGGATCACCGACCCGTTTTCGGGATAAGTGCCGATGAAAGTGAAAGGCAGCAGGTATTCCTGCCATTCGCTCCCCGCGCTCAGGGTGGCGATGAGGCTGCTGTTGAAATCGACGCCGTTCTTGCGGACATGGACAAACACGTGCCCCTTGCCCGTCTCGTCAAGCGAAGCCACGCTGCGCATCCAGACGCGAAGAATGGCCGTGCCGCCCTGCTCCACCGGGATGCCGAAGAGGCCCTCAAGCTCCACGTCCTCGATGTTCGCCACGTCGCGCCCAGTCTCCACGCGCCACGCGCGGGAGAAGCCGGGTCCATCGACATCGACTGTCGAAAACTTGACCATGTCGCGCGTTCCGTCGGGGACGTTCAGTTTGAATGCGCAGATGGTGTCGCCCGCGATCATGGGCGTGCCCTGCGGCAGTTCGGTCCCCGCGACTGCTGACAAGGGCAGAAGCGCAAGGAGCAGGATGGAAATATTCGGGATCCTCATGATGGTTCAGTTCCTGATGGAAGTGATGCTTTGGGGGTTGATGAAGACTATTGGTAACGGTAAAGGCGGACGCGCTGTATGCTGAAACGGCCCGGTTCGAGGCGGATATGGCGGCCCTGATGGGTCTGGTCTCCGTTGAGCCAGCGCAGGTGCTGCCACTTGCCTTGAGCGTCGTAACCGCCCTCTTCGGCGCTGAGGATGCCGATGACGGACGGGCCGGCCTTGGCCGGGGAGAATGTGACGGTGACGCCGATGCCGCCGATGACGAATTCGTCGGGTCCGGTGGCTAAGATTATCGCTCCGGCTGGGATTACTCCGTTCCGGGCGTTGGCGTCCATGCCGTCCTCGCCGATCACCGCTGCGGCAAGGGCCGGAGGCATGACTGTCTCGAAGCTTACAAACAGGGAAAGGTCGTTGATAATGAGATGCTTGGGCTGCTTCTGCTCCGCGCCCTGAGACATGCATGCCTGCATGTCGCCCGTGCCTGCCTTGGCATTGATAAGCGGGCCGAGCTGGCCGAGCATGCCGTAACTTTCGGAAATGAGGCTCGCGGTCTGCCCCTGAACGGACTCGATGGCGAAGGGGCAGTAACCTATCGCCTGACTATTCCCTATGGCGTAGATGGCGTTCACGGCGGCATCGTTGCTGGCCATGTTTTCGGGGACGAAGAGCGGATTGCCGGGCACGGCGTATGCGTCCGCCCACGAGAGGAAGTCCTTGAAGTAGATGTCTGGCGAGAGGAAATCCAGCGACGGAGCCGCCGCGCGCCATATGTCGATAAGGTGCGGCAGAGGGCCTGCGCTCGGGTACTGGCCGGGCACGTAACCGGGGCGGATGA
>JBAZHO010000164.1:0-5186 GCA_041652375.1 Opitutales bacterium
AGATTTTTGATACAGAGTTAGTTGGACAGCAGTGATACAAACACATTATTATCCGATCCAAGGCTTAATGGCGGCCAATGGGAGAAGTCTGGCCGCTTCGGGGGAGGTGGCGGGATTTCGGGACGATGTGCGTCCTTACGGCGGTTTGTTTCGATGATCGCAAGGGGCAATCAGGTATGTTCTGGTATTGAGGATACCCCAACACCCAAACACTCCTTGGTTTATCGTCTGCCTATTCGTGCAGGTGATCGTGGCGATTCTTTGGGGATATGGTTCTGACACCTCCCAGCTTTCGTGGGTAGGTAACTGAACCATGAATGGTCTCGGATGGTCTCAGACGTCTCTCCTAAGCACGGTTTCGGGGTAGGGGTAAATTCCCGCAAACCGGGGTAGGGGTGTCGGGGGCATCGAATACCGGAATGAATTCGGCAAGATGGACTTTCACTCGCTGCGGCATTCCTGTGCCTCGATGCTGGCGAACTCCTGCGTGTCGCCCAGTGTTGCCCGGCGGATCGTGCGGCACCACGATGTGGGTCCGACGTTGAACACCTACGCTCACACGGCAGGCGAGGCCGTCATTTCGAAATCTGCGAAAGTGCCCCGGCTGATGGACAAATGCACCACAAATTGCACACACTCGGTGTTCGCAAGGGGTCAAACTGAGTCATAAGGTGGCGATAGGCACGGTTGGGGTCAATCACGCGCAAGCCACTCAAAATCAGCGAGTTAGTCATAAGCTACCCGCTCTGACCACTTCCGTCAAATGGGCGAAATGGTCGGGGTGACTGGATTTGAACCAGCGACTTCTACGTCCCGAACGTAGCGCTCTAGCCAAGCTGAGCTACACCCCGGAAAGGTGTCGAGCAAACGCAGCGCCTGCCTTTCTGTCAAGGTGTTTGAATGGAAAACTTGCCTCTTGTCTGGATAGATGATGTATGCAGATGTATATAATATGATGTTACTGATGCTGACTTCGTCCATGCCTTCGATTTCTCCTAGCTATCTTGCCTAAAGTCTTTTGCCGTATGACTTAATCATTCTTGCGCGAGGCCGATTCATGGCTTGTCTGCTTGTTATACCAATTCGATTTCCACACATGCGCACGAGCTTTTCGTCGTAACTTTTTTCCCCTGCTTTACGTCATTATTCATGGTTCGAATGATTCAGCGTTATTTAGTGTGTGTTCTGGCGTTGGTTGCATTTTCAAATGCTTCTGGGTTTGCCGAGTCCGCTCATGTCGAGAAATCGGACGATGGTCTGCCGTTTTATTCTGTTTATAACTTGGATCATCTTGGCAAGGGGGCCGTGAGCGTGGTCCTGACGCAGGATCCGCAGGGGCGCATGGTCGCCATCGACAATGGCACGTTGATGGTGTTCGACGGGAATACTTGGACTTCGAGGATGAACTCCAGAACGACGGGGTCGGATGCCGTGAGCATCGCTTGCATGGGGCCGGACGGCAATTACCATGCCGGTTCCGTGGGCGTGTGGGGTCATCTGAGCTTGTTGAACAACGGGGATTTTCAATTTTATTCCGAACGCAAGGACAGCCCGGGCTGGACGGCTGCCGCGCATTTCGACGGCGTGGCGCCGACGTCCAAGGGCGTGTTTTTCTACAGCACGTTGGGCCTTCTTTTCCAGCAGTACGGCACTCTTGAGTGTCAGTACTGGAACGATCAGCTTCCTGTCCAGTTGGTGTTCGAGTTCAAGGGCCAGGTGTATATGTCCGCCGGTTCCGGCGGCTTGTTCAGGCTTGTGGATGGCAACTGGATGTTGGTGTCCGGTTCTTCCGGCTTGGGGGGCAACGAGGCCGTCATCCGCATGGCGCTTCGCAAGGACGGCGAGGCTATTCTGGCCGCTCAGTCCGGCAAGCTGTATCTTTTCGACGGGCAGACCATCTCGCCTTGGGTGACGGATTGCGACAGCATGCTTTCAGTGGGCATTGTGGACATGATTGCCCTGCAGTCTTCGGAATTGGCCATCGCGGTGCGCGGTTACGGCGTGATCGTGCTCAATTCGGAGGGCAAGGCCATGATGAGTCTCGGGGCTGACCACGATGAGTCATTTTCCGGCATAAGCTGTTTGTTCCAGCAGGAAAACGGCGTCTTGTGGGCGGCTCTTCCGAGCGGTATCGCCAAGGTTTACTATCCTTCCCAGATCACTTTCTACGACTATCGTTTCGGCGTTTCCATGCATTGGCCGGAAGTTTACCATTTCATGGACGGCTTGGTAGTGTTTTCGGACTACCGTCTTTTCCTGAGCGAATATGACGCCGTCGGGCGCATCAATCGTTTCAAAGAGCTGAAAATTTCCAGTGTCGATCTGATCGAGAGCTGTCTGGGTTACGAGGACGAGATCATATTCGGTTCCAGCGGCAGCATTTACAGCTATGTGCTCAACTCCCAGCCTCGTCTGATTATGAGCGGCATAACGTCCGCCCGCATCAAGGCCGTCGGCGGAGTGAAGGATTATGTGATGATTTTCGGCAGCGACAGGCACGCGCTGATTCACCGCGTGAACGGGCGCTGGGTTGTGGTGCAGACCATTCCGTCGATGGGCTTCCCGGCTGTGGTCCTGCAGACCCAGTGGGGCGATATGTGGGTGGAGCACGGACTTGGGCGCAGTTGTCGCGTATGGCTCAAGGACGGAAAGCTGAATTACCAAGATTTCGACAATGTCAAGGGTCTGGACAGGGCGTGGCTGAACGCGTGGGAATACAAGGGGCAGGTGTATCTGTCCTCCGGCAACAATATCCGGCGTTTCGACAGAGTGACCGAAACCTTGGTGGACGCTCCAGAAATGCTGGACCTGATGCGGATGATCGGCGGTGAAGTCTCGCGCATTTTCGAGTCTCCCGACGGCACTGTATGGGCCTCGGGCATCGAGGGCGTGTCCCTCATACGCACGGTGGAAGGCCGGACTGTGGTGGACAGGGATACCTTGCGTCCGCTGAGCGAGTCTCACGCGCTGGTCAAGTTCGACGGGGACAACGTGGCTTGGATTCTCTCCCGCAACCGTATCATCCGTTATAACTCGACCCTTTCCCCGCCCGAATACAAGAAACTCATCCCCAAGCCTTATCTGGTCACATCCACGATTTCCAGCTCGGGCAGGGCGGATATGTTACATCTTGGGAGCGACAGCAGTTCCGCCGTCTCGTTGCCGTACGAGCGGAACAACATCATGATCCGGCTGTTCCCGAACACGTATTCGCTACCTTCCCCGCCTTCTTACCGCTACCGGCTTTCGGGCGTGAATTCCACATGGACCTCGCCGGTCAACGAACCGCTCATCAGCTTCACCAACCTGCACGAGGGCGAATACCGGCTGGATGTGGAACTTCTGGATCAGGATATTTCGGTGGGGGCCGTATCTTCGTTCTTCTTTGATATCAACCCGCCTTGGATGCGCACGTGGTATGCCTTTTTCTCATATTTCTGCGTCAGCATCGCCGTCATCCTGACCGCCGTCAGGATCGCCCAGCGCCGCTCCGAACTGGAACGCAAGCGTCTGGAAAAGCTCGTGACGTCGCGCACGAGGGAACTGGACGACACCAACACGCGTCTGCGCGAATCCATCAAGAGCGCGATGGCCGCCGCCGAGGCAAAGAGTCGCTTTCTGGCCAACATGAGCCACGAGATCCGCACGCCTATGAACGGCGTGGTAGGAACCACGGAGCTTCTGGCCCGCACGTCTCTGGACGGCGAGCAGAAGGAGCTTGTGGACATCATCAACAAGAGCGGCAGCCTTCTTTTGAGCATCGTCAACGACGTGCTGGACTACTCCAAGATCGAGGCCGATCAGCTCGTATTCGAACTGATTCCCTTGCGTCCGCAGACGCTTCTGGACGACGTTCTGGAAATCCTTGGCGAAAAGGCCAACGAGAAGAGCGTCGATTTCTTCGGCAGCATCGATCCGGGTGTGCCCTACGAACTGATTGGAGACACGACCCGCCTGCAGCAGGTGCTTGTCAACCTCGCGTCCAACGCCCTGAAGTTCACGGAACATGGCGAGGTCGAGATCAAGGGCTGGGCCAAGGAGCGCACGGACGGAAGATGGGATCTTCATTTTTCCGTGCGCGACACGGGCATTGGCATGGACCCGCGGCGCATGAACCGCCTGTTCAAGGCGTTCTCACAGCTCGATGCCTCAAACACCCGCGTTTACGGGGGGACTGGTCTCGGCCTTGCGATCAGCAAACGCCTCATCGAGCGCATGGGCGGCGTTCTGGACGTGAGCAGCGAGATAGGCGAAGGCTCGTGCTTCCAGTTTTCAATTCCGCTGCCCGCTTCGGACCGTCGCGCGCCGGATGAATCCAACGTCGTGGTGTCGGGTTCGATCCTGCTGGTGGACGACTGCTCGACGCGGCTTGAGGCGATCTCGCAGTATCTTTCCACCAACGGTTTAACCGTTAAGACAGCCTCTGGCGCGCAGGCCGTCGCAATCCTGTCCGAAGGGACGCGTTTCGATGTCGTCGTGGCCGACTGTGCCGTGGACAACGAGGACTGGCGGGATGTCGCCGACGCGGTTTACACCAAATGCAAGGGTGTGCCTCTGGTGGTTTACCGCAGGCCCCTTCAGGCCGTCGATCATCCGGCAGTGGTGCGCAGGCTCACGAAGCCTTGGCGCTGCAACCGCCTGATTTCGGAACTCAAGGGCTGCCTAGACGTCGATCTGGACAGACTGGCCAAAGGGTCAGGCAACTTTTCCGATGAAGACTTGGACCTGTCCCTGACCAAGCTGCGCGTCCTTCTCGCGGAGGATAACGTGGTGAATCAGCGGGTGGGGGTGCTGCTGTTGGGCAAGCTGGGCATCAAGCCGGATCTGGTTGCCAACGGGCAGGAGGCGGTGGACCTTGTCCATACCCGCGAGTACGACATCGTGCTGATGGACGTGCAGATGCCCGTGATGGACGGCATACAGGCCACGCAGGCCATCCGCAGGTCCTTGCGCGGCGACGAACAGCCGATCATCGTGGCGCTGACGGCGGGAGCCATGAGCAGCGACCGCGAAGCCGCGTTCGCCGCCGGCGTGGACGCCTACCTGACCAAGCCGCTGAGGCTGGAAACCCTGCGCGAGCAGCTAAACGACCTCTTGGAAAAAGTGACCATGCGCCGTTCCGCGCGCAGGTAAGTCGCGCGAGGGCGGCCTTTTGAGCGGTTGCCAGAAGTCGGCCAATCTATAGC
>JBAZHO010000165.1:0-5171 GCA_041652375.1 Opitutales bacterium
ATGTCCTGCGCTGTACCCGTGCCAGCGGCAGGCGAGACGACTATGTAAAGACAGGTAATCGTTTTCCCCGCTTGACCACGCGCTCCGCTACTTTAAGGTTGTGTGAAATCTGCTCATTCCTGAGAAGGCACTCCAAAGAGGCTTCATGAAGTACTTTGCCCCGCTATTTGTAATTTTGTTCGCTGCAAACACCCTGATCGGCCAGACCGTTCACCGCATATGGGAATATCCAATCATCCAAGGCGTCGCCGCTCAGGTTGAGAACAGGATTATCACATTCGAGGAACTGCGCCGTGAAATGGCTCCGCTTCTGCCGCGTTTGCAGCAGGAGTCTCGCACGAAGGAGGAGTTCGACCAGAAGATGTCGGACCTGTATTTGGAGACGGTGCAGAGCCTGATCGACCGCTACCTGATCGTGAAGGAGTTTGTGGAAAAGAAGTACAACTTCCCGTCTTCGGTGGTGGAGAACGAGTACGACCGCATCCTTATAGAGGATTTCAACAACGACCGCGCCGCGTTCCACGAGCATCTTCAGTCGCTTGGCAAGAACGCGCGCGAGT
Organism: Opitutales bacterium; assembly: GCA_041652375.1. GTDB lineage: Bacteria > Verrucomicrobiota > Verrucomicrobiia > Opitutales > Oceanipulchritudinaceae > Verruco-01. Next base: position 561 of record JBAZHO010000165.1, read on the forward strand.
TCCGTTCTGAACTTCGGGAGCGCATCATCGTTTCCGCCATGCGCAGCAACATGCACAAGAGCATATCGGAGATCAGCCCGGCGCGCATCGAGACTTACTACGACCAGAACAAGATTCAGTTCTTTCTGGAGGAGTCCATCCACCTGCGGCTGATTATGCTCAAGCCCATCGGCGACGAGAGTCCCGACCTTATGCGTCAGCAGGCGGAGCGGATTCTTGCAGAGGTGGACGCCGGCAAGTCTTTCGAGGATGCGGCAAAGACTTACAGTCAGGATACGCGCCGTTCACGCGGCGGCGACTGGGGCTGGGTCACACGCAAGGACTTGAACGAAAAGCTCGCGGACTTGGCGTTCTCGCTGGGCGTGGGCAAGCACAGCGAGCCGATTCTCGTCGGCAACCAGATATACCTCATGTTCGTGGAGGAGCGCCGCCCCGAGGGCATCCAGCCTCTTGCCGAGGTGCGCGACCAGATTGAGGACATCCTCGCGGGCCAGCTTTCCCGTCAGGTTCAGCAGGCATGGATCGAACGCCTGCGCCAGAAGGCTTTCATCCGCTATTACTAGTCCGGGCAGGGCGTTAACTTCGTCGGGTAACTGCCGTTTCTGATATGTCCGGCACTGGAACCGGGGGCGCTCATGCCGCCTTGTTCCTAGCGTTTCGTTGCAGCAATGGAATATTCGTCTTGCGAGTAACACCTCCGCCTCTTGACAGGCAGAGGGTTTTTGCTCAAAGCATAGATTCGTTTTCGTTACGACAGGCTCGGCCTCGTACCTCATGCAAATGCAAGAAAGCAGTTCTTCAGACTCGCAACAGACCGTCGAGTTTATCGTAAAAAACAGAATGGGTATTCACGCCCGTCCGGCAGCGATGATCGTCCGTATCGCAAACCGCTTTCCGGCAGAGCTTTATGTCGAGAAGGACGACGAGCAGGTGAACGGCAAGAGCATCATGGGTCTCATGATGCTTGCGGCTGGGCAGGGGTCCAAACTGCGGTTTACAACCTTGGGCGAGGGCGGCAAGGATATGCTTAACGAGCTTGAGAAATTGTTCGAACGGAAGTTCGACGAGCCGTAAGCCGGGCTTTTCGCCCGTTTTGTTTCCGGCTCAGGCCATTCTTGACAGGATAAGCCCGACTGTCTGCAACAGGCCGATGGCGAAGCCGAGCACCGCTCCCATTACTTCTATGCCGCGTAGCTCGCGCGAGGCCACCTTGCGCACAACCTCTTCCATGCGCCCGGTGTCCAGCGCGTTGATCCGGTCTTCCACCATCGCCTGAACATCGATTTTTTTCGCAATTCGCGCGGCCAGCCTCTTTTGCATCATCGGCGCTTCCTTGCGCAGTTCTTCGAGCACGGCTTGATGGATCCCTTCGATGCTGTTGCGGACAATGGTGCCGCCGATCAGCGGTATGCGGGCCAGCCGTGGTTCCAGCCCTTCGTGGACGAGCTTGTGCGCGAGTTCTTCCACCATCTCCCCGCTGTCCATTGCGCCGAGGCGGTTTTCGATGTGGGCTTCCGAGAGCAGTTCGCGCGCGATCATTTCCGCCGTCAGGCGCGCTATCTCTTTTTTCCTGCGCGGGATCAGGCCTTGCAGCCTGAGGGGCCACACGCGGCGTGGTTCGCGGGGGTGGAAGAGCATGTATATGGCGGCTTTGTTGGTCAGCCAGCCTATGAGGGCCGTCGTCAGGGGCAGACAGATCAGATATATTATGTCGTAATTGTTCATCGGCGTTGCGGCTTTGCGTCCTTGGATGGTATATTCATTGGTTCGGTTTGATCGCAGGTCTGTTCCATTGTGTAACGTCGTCGCTTTTCGTGCACGGCGCTTGCTTCTCGCCGTCGGGGCGCGTATTTCAGGTTACATCCATGCAACACGATGTCATCGTCGTAGGCAGCGGCATAGCCGGTCTGTCCTTTGCCCTTCAGGTCGCCAGGGCCGGGTTTTCCGTCGCCATTCTCACCAAGAAGAGCAAGGCGGACTCCAATACTAATCATGCGCAGGGCGGCATAGCCAGCGTTACTTCCCAGACCGACGACTTCGAACTGCACGTGGCGGATACTTTGACGGCTGGAGATGGGCTTTGCCGCGAGGACGTGGTCCGGGCGATCGTGCGCGATGGTCCTGCGGCGATCAGCGATCTGGTGAAGATCGGCGTGGCTTTTTCACAGCTTGAGGACGGGAGCGTGTCTTTGCACCGCGAGGGTGGGCATTCCCGCAGGCGCATCTTGCATGTGGCGGACCTCACGGGGCGGGCCATTGAGGAGGCGCTTCTGCACGCCGTGGCCAACGAGCCGCGCGTGACTTTGCTGGAGCATCATTTTGCGATCGACCTCATCACGCGTCGTCGTCTGGCGCGTAAGGGTTTGATTTCCCCGTCCGGCGAGGATCGCGTGCTCGGCCTCTACGCGTTGGATGTGCATAGCAACGAGGTCATCACCTACGGGGCCAAGGCGGTCTTGTTGGCCACGGGCGGCGTGGGGCAGGTTTACCAGTTTTCGACTAATCCTGACATCGCCACGGGCGACGGTATCGCAATGGCGTGGCGCGCGGGTGTCCCGATCCGCAACATGGAGTTCATCCAGTTCCATCCCACGGCTCTTTACACGACCGATGGGGAGCGGTTCCTCGTTTCCGAGGCCGTGCGCGGAGAGGGCGCGGTGTTGCGCAATATCGATGGCGAGGCGTTCATGAAGCGCTACGACTCGAGGGGCGACCTCGCGCCGCGCGATATCGTGGCCCGCGCCATAGACAGCGAGATGAAGCGTCTGGGTTCGCCGCACGTTTGGTTGGATATCACGGGTAGGGGCGAGGGGGTTCTGCGGGATAAGTTCCCGAGCATTTTCGAGGCTTGCGCGAAGCGGGGCATCAATATGAATAGCGACTTCATCCCGGTCGTCCCTGCCGCGCATTATCTTTGCGGGGGCGTGGTGACGAAGCTGGACGCGAGCACGAGGCTTCAGGGGTTGTACGCTTGCGGCGAGGTGGCTTGCACGGGTTTGCATGGGGCCAATCGGCTTGCGAGTAATAGTTTGCTGGAGGCGGTCGTTCTGGCGCGTCATGGCGCGGATGCCGCAATCGAGTATTTCCGGTCTTTTTCTTTCGAGAGCGATGTCGAGTTGCCGCACTGGGTCGTCGGTCGCGCTCAGGATCCGGACGAGCGCGTGGTGCTGATGCACAACTGGGATGAGTTGCGGCGCACGATGTGGGACTATGTGGGTATCGTGCGCACGACCAAGCGTCTGGAGCGCGCTGCGGCTCGCGTGCAGCAGCTTACGCGGGAGATTCATGACTACTACTGGCAGGTGAAGGTGGAGCCTCGGCTTTTGGAGCTTCGTAACATGTTGAGGGTGGCGAGTATTATCATTACGAGCGCCCTTCAGCGGCAGGAGAGCAGGGGTTTGCACTATACTTTGGACTTTCCCGACAGGGGCGATGATGCCCGTGACACAACCTTGCGCCGTGGCGGCTTCTGAGAAGGGCGGAACGCCCTTCACCTAAGATGCTCCGCATCTTGAAGGGCTAGGCCCTTACGCTGGCTTCGCGCAGCTATCCCAAGGCGGGGGGTAGCGATGCGAACACTAGTTTATGACGTAAATCGTTGATGCGCAATCTGTTGGTAGGGACGCCTCTCCGAGGCGTCCGGTGTGTGTGCTTTCGTCAGTTGCTCCGGTCCGGGCCGGATCAGTGTTGTCTGGTCTTGGTTGGGGTGGCCTTTTGTTTTTCGTAGTGTTGGCTGATTTGCCGAATTCTTGGCTTGCAGGCGGGGAATTGCCTGTTATTTCGCTTGTATTAGTTTGTCTATGACGTTTGCCCGCAACATTCACGTTTCCTGCATAGCCCTCTCTTCCAAGTGGGCTTTCTGGTGCGTATGTTCATGCGGGAATGCAAAGTAGTTTGGTCTTTCAACAGTCATACTTTCCACGGCCCGCACCTTTCTGGTGGCGGGTTTTTTTGTTTTTTAAGGTTTTCATTCTTATGTCTCCGAAGAGCAGCATGTTGGCGGGCGCTGCGCTCGCCGTGGGCAGCAGCGCCTTGTTTACCGGCAAGGTCATTGTGGCCAAGCTGGCCTATGCGCGCGGTATCGATCCTTTGGGCATGGTCTTGCTGAGGATGGTTTTCGCGTCTCCGTTCTTCGCCGTCATTTTGATTTTCGAGCTTAGGCGCGGGGTGCGCGTTCCCGCGCGGGACGTGGCGTTGGCGATGTTCTTCGGCTTGTTGAGTTACTACCTTGCGAGCATTCTGGATTTCACCGGCATCCAGTATATCAGCACGGCTTTGGAGCGGATGACACTTCAGCTTTCGCCTTCGTTCGTCGTGCTGATCGGCGTGCTTTTCCTCGGCGAGAAGCTGGACTTGCGTGTGTTGCGCGCCATCGGCATCGGGTATTTCGGCGTCGCTTTGATGGTGTATTCGGAGATGGGTCTTGGCTCGCAATCCGCTCGGTCGGCGCAGTCGTGGATCGGCGTAATCTGCGTCTTGGGCGCGACTTTGTCTTTCTCGTTCTATGTCCTTGGCGCGGAGAGGATGATGCGGCGCATGGGGCTTACTTTTGTGGCTTCGTCGATGCTGCTGGACGAGAGTTTCACGCTGGTGAAGCTGCTGGGCATTCTG
>JBAZHO010000166.1:0-5155 GCA_041652375.1 Opitutales bacterium
AGTCCTCAATTGTCCCGGTGTAAAGACGGGCGATTCTTTGCTGAAGCTAGCGGCGTATGCTGCCGATAAGAACGCTGCGCAAGGCAGCCCCTGCGGGAACGATGTTCCCAGGGTGCGGATGCGGCGTCACCCGGCGTCCCGTGGACGCCGCAACGGACCCGTGCAAACGGGCGTCGGAGTAAGTAATATTACTTACGCGTATTTTTGCCGCGCGGTATATTTGTATGCTGTCGGCAACTATTACAGTCCTGTCGCCGGGCTTTGTATATATAAGTAACAGCGCGCGGGCCGGTTCTTGTATTCAGGTCGGGCGCTTCCACTCGTCAAGTCCTGCCCTTCGCCCCGCAACCGTGCCGGTGGTACAAAAAAATGGGGCGGGAATGACCCCGCCCCATTGTTTACACTATTGCTGATGTATCTTGTTTTACTGAAGGATTCGAAGCACGTTCTGAGACTGCTGCGATGCCAGAGACAGGGACTGCACGCCCAGTGAGCTGGAGGTCTGGAGGGCGAGGAGGTTCGCACCTTCCTCGTTCAGATCCGCCAGAGTGAGGTTGTCCGCACCTTCGGTGAGGATGTTGATCGCCGAGTTCGTGAAGTCCTGGCGCTGTGTGATGACGGCCAGATTGGTCGCCATGACGCTGGACTGTGTCTTGAGCTTGGATTCCATGCTTTCGATCTGACCGACGACTGCGGCCAAATCTTCGGTGTAGGTGTCGGAACCCCAGTCAACTTCGTTAGCGGCACTGGCGTTTCCGGCGCTCTTGATGCCGACTACGCCGGAGCCAGAGATATCGAAGGTCAACGCATAACCGGTGAAATCGCCAGCCGTGCCGGAGGCTGCCAGATTGCCGTCCGCATCGGCGGCGACAGTGCTGGCCTGAATGTTGAAGCCCTGAATCTTCAGGGTTGACTTGCCGATCTGCTCGTTGAACTGAACGGTCGTCGAGGCGCTGTCCGTGAGCAGGTTGATGCCTCCGTAGCTGGAGTCCTTGGCCATGTCGCGGATCTGAAGAATCAGTTCGTTGAACTGCTTGCCAAGCGCATCGCGCTGATCACCGTCGGTGTTGGATAGGGCGTCGCTGACGACACCCTTCATCTGGGAGAAGAATCCCCTGATGTTGGTGATGCCGTTGTCTGCGGCGTTGATCTGCTGGATGGCCTCGCTCATGCCGTCGAGACGGTTGGTGAGCGATCTGGCGCGATCGTTGTAATTCTCCGCAGCGAAATAATTTGTCGGATTATCGACCGCACTTGCCACCTTCTTGCCTGTCGCCAGTCTTTCGGTGGTTGTCTCCAGAAGTTTTGAAGTGTTCTGAAGAGAAATCAGGTTGCTTCGAATAGAAGCGCTAAGTGATACGTCTGCCATTTTGTTACCTTACCTTTCTGGTGGGTTTCTGTTTGTTTTTGCCGATAGGTCAGCAATTCTTGCTGATGCTGCATATATCGGCACGGCGTGACTCACTTGAGTTAAAATTCATGAATCTGCTCTGTAATACGTGATTTTACGTATCCGTCCGCCGGGCGCATGCGGCTGCGTCGGGGATTTCAGGGAGGGCCTGTACAAAAAGAGGGAGGGCGGAATTCTTCCGCCCTCCCTTGTTGTATCGGCAAGTGATACTTCAGACGTACCAAATCTAGCCAATGATCCGCAGGACGTTCTGGGACTGCTGCGAAGCCAGAGACAGGGACTGCACACCCAGCGAGCTGGAGGTCTGCAAGGCCAGAAGGTTTGCACCTTCTTCATTCAGGTCGGCGAGGGTAAGATTATCCGCGCCTTCCGTCAGGATGTTGATGGCCTGATTGGTGAAGTCCTGACGCTGTGTGATGACAGCCAGGTTGTTCGCCATCGTGCTGGACTGAGTCTTCAGCGTGGTTTCCATGCTTTCGATCTGACCGACAACATCAGCCAGATCATCGATGTAACCGGTGGAACCCCAGTTAATTTCGTTAGCGGCACCGCCCGTTCCGGCACTCTGGATGCCGACTACATCGTCATCTTTGATGTCGAAGGTCAGTGCATAACCGGTGAACTCTGCAGTCGTGCTGGATGCCGCCAGCTCGCCATCTGCGCCTACGGCGACAGTGCTGGCCTGAATGTTGAAGCCCTGAACCTTCAGCGTGGATTCACCGATCTTCTCGTTGAACTCGACGGTGCTTTCCGCGCTGCCCTTGAGCAGGTTGATGCCTCCGTAGCTGGAGTCCTTGGCCATGTCGCGTATCTGGACGATCAGTTCGTTGAACTGCTTGCCAAGCGCGTCGCGCTGGACGTCATCCGTGTTGGAGAGGGCGTCGTTGACAACACCCTTCATCTGCGAAAGGAATCCGCGGATGTTCGTGATGCCGTTGTCGGCTGCACTGATCTGCTGGACTGCTTCGCTCATACCGTCCAAGCGGGAAGAAAGTCCCGTGGCGCGGTCGTTGTAGTTTTGCGCGGCGAAAAAGTTGGTCGGATTATCTACTGCCGAGGCAACTTTCTTGCCGGTAGCAAGCCGTGTCGTGGTGGACTCAAGCAGCTTTGACGTGTTCTGCAATGAGATCAAATTCGAACGGATGCTAGCGTTAAGAGATACTTCTGCCATTGTATTACCTGATTCTGAGGTTTTTCGTTCAGCCGTTCTGGCTGGAGCCCACATGATGCGGGCACATCTCATAAGACGTGTGCTGGAGCCTCCGCTTGAGGCCTAAAAACGATTTTTGAAATACTTCAGCGGTTTTTCAGAATATTTTTAATCTAGTTTCATCAACATCTGGACGCCCATGTCTTGCAGAACTCTAACCAAATCTGATAAGTCGTTCCAAGGCAGGCAGATAAATCATATATTCGGGTTTTCCGGCATTGTGACACTCGTTTGTGTCACAGTGCGACTTTTCACGATGCGTGAAGGGTCCCTCGGCACATTTTCGTAAGCCGATGACTATCAATGAGTTTTCCATCTCGTTCGCCGCGCTGGGCGTCGTGGGAAGGGGTATTGCCGCAGTATATCGTTACAATCGTAACAATAGCCGTAACAATCGTAACGTAAATACAGCCATGAATCCGGGTCATAATCAATCGTTGCACAAATGTAACATTTAAGGATATGCCAATGTTACCAGAACATAAGATGTTGCCTGTAAGTGAATAACACATGAAGCATGACTTGCTTCTTAGCGTCTTGGACGCTCATTTAGTGCTGGGTGCAAAGATTGCTCTATTGATTTTTGTGACGATGCCGTTACATTAAAGTAGTAGCTTGGTAACACTGATTAATGAAAGGAGGCCCGCGTTGAAAAAGACTCTCGTAGCAATGATCCTCGCCCTGAACTTGGGCACGATATCAATTTTCGCAGCTGATTCCGTGATGACGAAACCATCGATCATCGAAAAGGTTCAGCCCGTTTATCCCACCCAGTGCGTTCAGGCCCGCGTCGAAGGACGCGTCGTCGTCGAATGCCTGATCAACAGCAAAGGCGAGATTCTCGGTGCGACAGCCGTCAGGGCCAGCGATCCGGCTTTGGCCGAAGCGGCGGTGGCGGCGGTCAATCTCTGGAAGTTCGCCCCCGCGACCAAGGACGGCGTCCCGACAGATGCCGTGATCCGCATCCCGGTGGATTTCCACCTCGACGATTCGGGGAACGGGGTTCCGGTCCCTAGCATTATCGCCAAGAGCTAGAAGGATTCCTGACTTGGCGCAGGTTTAGCAGGTTCTTCTTCATGGGCGGCCCCGTTGCAATCGCGGGGCCGCTTCGTTTTTATAGCGATTTCCAAAAGTATCCCTAAATTGAAATCGATTCTCTCGAAGAATCGGGGCAACAGACAAATGCACGCACCTCGGACGCCTCGGAGAGGCGTCCCTACCATAAGGCTAAGCATATAAATGCGATAACGGTTTTAAAGGTAGGGACGGCTCTCCGAGCCGTCCGCAAGACGAGCGATCATCCGGCGCGTGCAAATTGGACCACTTTTGGAAAACGCTATACAGCTTCAGGCGGCGGCCTGCGTGGAATGTCCGGGCGTCGGGCGCACGCTCTGCCTTGCATGACGGGGCGGAATAGGCTTTCAATTAGCCTTCGATTTTTTTGAACCCCCTTTTCCGACGCATGTCCTTTCTAGCACTCGAAGGCAAAACGTTCGCCCTGTTCGGCTTGTCCAACCGCAAGAGCGTGGCTTGGGCCATAGGCAAGGTCCTCGAAGAAGCCGGGGCCAAGGTCGTTTACGTCGCCCGCAACGCCGAACGGCTTGAATCGCTGGGCAAACTGCTCGGCTCTCGCCCGGCCTTCTGCTGTGACGTGGAGGATCAGGCACAGCTTGCGAAAGTGGCCGAACAGATCGGCGTCGCGCACGGCCCGCTGGACGGCTTCGTTCATTCCATAGCCTTCGCCAACTTTTCCGAAGGCTGGCAGTCCTTCCATAAGACCCGGCGGGAGGACTTTCTTCAGGCCATGCAAATCAGCGCGTTCTCGCTCGTCGAGCTGGCCCGCGCCCTGAAGCCCAACCTGAAGAACGACGCCTCGGTGGTGTCGATCGGCATTTCGTCCTACGTCGCCGCGCCCACGTACGGCTATCTTTCCCCGGTCAAGCAGGCGCTGGAAGGCTGCGTGCGCTTTCTGGCAAAGTCCTTCAGCGCGGATTCGGAGGTGCGCTTCAACAGCGTGAACGCAGGGCCGCTCAAGACCAAGTCCAGCGCAGGCATTCCCGGCTATCTGGAAAACTACCTTTACGCGGAAAAGCTCACGCCCCGCAAACGCGCCCTTCAGACCGAGGAGGTGGCCAACGTGGCCGCGTTTCTGCTCAGTTCCCGCTCCAGCGGCATCAACGGGCAGGGCGTTGTTGTTGACGCAGGCATGGGATGGAACTTTTTCGACGAGGAAGTGGTGCGCCTCGCCATGCGTCCGGAACCGCGGGAGCCGCAGAAATGAGGTTTTCCAAGGTTTGCATCGAATCCCTCGCATGGGTGCAGCCGCCCGTCGAGCTGACGTCCGACGATATCGAGCGTCGCCTTGCCCCTGCGTACGAGCGGCTTCATCTGCCCGAGGGCAGGCTGGTGCTGATGACGGGCATCGTCAGCCGCCATTTCTGGGGAAAGCCGGTCATGGCATCGTGGGCATCCGCGCAGGCCGGGGCGAAGCTGCTCCAGAAGACGCGCATTCCGAAAGAGCGCATCGGGCTTCT
>JBAZHO010000167.1:0-5153 GCA_041652375.1 Opitutales bacterium
CCTCACCGGACGGCTCGGAGAGCCGTCCCTACCTTTAAGACGGTTATCGCATTGATATTTTTAATCTTAGGTAGGGACGCCTCTCCGAGGCGTCCGGGGCGTGTGCATACGTCCGTTGGCCCGTTTCCTTGCCAGATTAGGTTTCTATTTTGGGAAACTTTTGGCAATCTCTATAATCCGCGTAATCTGCGGATAAACTCTTCGTCTGCAATTACGGCGGACTTTTGAAAAACGCTGTAAACGAAAATGGCTTCAGATGTTTGAATGGATTCTCACATGCTGATTTTCGCCTTGGAAGCTGAATTGTTTGCGACGCGTTTCCCGTTTTGTATGCCATGCGGCAGCTAATGCTTCAGAGACAATGCAACCCGACGGAATGTCGTCCAGAATCAGGATGTCTGACGGGTCGCCTTCCAGTTGATGTTGAACGGGTTAAGTAACGGACTACCGGCTTGGTCAAAGGCGGATTTCGGTCTATAATTAGAATGGCAAAACCCTTGGCTTGAGAATGTAGTTCGGAATTATGTATGCCATACCCCTTTTATTTCCCTTCTTCGACAACCGCTTGCGTGGATATCCATGTCCGCGCGGGTTGTTGTTTTTCGATGTGTCTTCCTTTGTCGTGGTAAAGTTATGCCTTTTCCGCATGCCCATTGCCCTGACTAGCATTCAATTCATCTTTGGGGCTCCGGGGGCTGAAAGAGGCGCATCACGAGTCTTTTCCCGCAAGTTTTCCAACAACAAATACATGAGGACGACTCCGAGTGCATTACATCAGTGGCCCGCTTTGGGCGCGCCGCTGGTTGTGGGTTGCTCCGCTGTCGCGCATGAGACCGTGAACTCTGTCGATGAAGACGTGTGAAATTTATCATTTATTGGCCCCGGCTAGGGACTGCCAATACCCGCCCCGCGCCGAGACCATGCAAATCTCCCAATTTCGTAATACCATACTCGTCCCCCTCCTCCCGAACAACTATCTGAATTCCTGTCATCCAGTCTGGACCAATGTGTGAGACCCCGGATGGGTGATTGGATCTTCACCAAACCCAAAACAAACCGACAAACTATGCAAAAGAAACACTCCCTGCTTCGAGGCCTGAGGCCTTGGATTACGATAGCAGGCGTCGCGGTTTCATCTGGGCTAGCCGCCCAGACGGCCCCGGTAGCAGATGACACTGCTGCGACGACTGGCTATAACGAGGACGTTTACGTTCTCAGTCCGTTCGAAGTATCCGTCGAACGCGACGCTGGATACGTGGCCACTGAAACGCTAGCCGGCACCCGCATCCGCACTGACCTGCGCGATGTCGGTTCGGCCATTTCGGTCGTTACCAAGGAATTCATCCAGGACATCGGCGCAACTGACAATGCAACCCTGCTGCAGTACACCACAAACGCGGAAGTAGCCGGAACTCGCGGCACTTACGCTGGTTTGGGTAATGCCACCACCGTTGATGAGACAGCCACCCTGCGCGCCCCCGGCGGTGCCCAGCGCGTGCGCGGTCTTGCCGCGGCTGACAACACCCGCGATTTCTTCGTCACCGACATTCCGTGGGATTCCTACAACGTCGATCGCATTGATATCCAACGCGGTCCGAATTCCATTCTGTTCGGTCTGGGAAGCCCCGCCGGTATCGTCAATGCCTCGCTGCACAATGCAGTTTACAACAATGTGGGCAGCGTTGAATTCCGCACAGGTTCCTACGGCAGCACACGTTCTTCAGTCGATGTGAACCGCATGCTCATAGACAACGTCCTCGCCATTCGCGTGGATGGACTCTGGAACAACGAGAAATACGAGCAGAAGCAGGCATTCCAAGAGGACCGTCGCATATTCGGCACAGTCCGCTTCGATCCGAAACTCTTCGGCCCGTCCTTCCTGACCAGCATCAAGTTCAAGTTCGAGAACGGCAACATCAAGGCCAACCGTCCGCGCATCGTTCCCCCCCGGGACAGCATCACTCCTTGGTTCAAGCCTGTTGCTGAAAACGGCATGGGCAAGTATCAGGTGGATGACATCTATTCGCTCGGCTCAAGCCCGCAGACTGCCAACCCGTGGCTCACAGCCTCCGTTGCCAATCAGCAGCAGCCGATTTGGTTCATAGACGGCGCGACAAATGAGCAGTACCAGATCTACGGCGGCTTCGTTAATACCGGCGCCCGCAATAGGGACGGCACAATCCGCGGCCCTGGCGACAATATGCTCGGCCAGCGCTATTCCGACGTGTTCGAGTCGCTCGCCAGCTTCAGCGAGTACTCCACCGGGTCCAGGGCTAACCTTCCCGGCAATCAGTACGGTCAGTACCGCGACATGTCCCTTCTGGATGATACCGTCTTCGACTTCTACAAGAACCTGATCGACGGCAACACCAAGAGCGAGTGGGAAGACTGGAATGCTTACAACTTCAACCTGACCCAGACCGGTTGGGGCGATCGCGTCGGCATTGATTTGTCCTACGACTATCAGAGGTACAACCGTGGCGGCGATGCCCTGTTGAACAACCCGACGCTCAACATCGACGTGATGAAGAAATTCCAAGATTTCTCCACCAATCCGAACTTCGGGCGTGCGTTCGTTCAAGGTGGTCCCGGCAACGGCAGCAGCTACGAGAGCAACCGCAAGTACCTGAGAGCTGCTCTGTTCGGCGAAATCCGCGCATCGGACCTGTTCGATAGCGAGTTCTTGGTCAAGCTGATCGGCAGGCACCGCTTCACCCTTGCCTTCAGCAAGGAAAAGTACGCCGTGGAGACCCGCGCTTGGCAGGACTACGCGCATGCCAATGAATGGACGGCTTATTATACCCGTTCCGACGGCACGACGACCAGCTTCAGGGACCGCGCACCCACCTCAGTCATCTATCTGGGTTCGTCCTTGGCTAACGAGACCACGTCTCACGGTCTCTACCTGCCCGGCATCTCGTCCGACGTGACGCTCCGGGACGGTTCCCTATACTCCTTCGCCACTACGTGGAATGCCAGTGGCGTAGCTTACGGCGATCCGTGGACGCTTGATCCGGCCAGCCAGTTGGCCCAGATGTTCAACCTCGATAACGCGGACGACGGCACGTACAAATCACCCGCGCCCAACACGCAGGCTTCGAACCCGGCCAACTACATTGGTTGGAACAGAAACACGCAGATGAACCTTGAGCGCAACAAAAACGGCGAGAACGAGAGTCTGCTGACCAGCGCTGCAAAGACGCTGCGCCAGACCAAGTCGTACGCCGGTTCGTGGCAAGGCTTCATGTGGAACGAATCGATCATCCCGACCGTCGGTTGGAGATATGACGAGATCAAGGGCAAGAGCGTGACTGCGCAGTCTATGTCCAACAATCGCAACATGCTCAACATGCAGCCCGACGTTTACAAGCTCCCGGACGAGTTCCCGGACAGCGCGACCTTCAAGGATCATTCGCTTACGTACGGTGCGGTCATCCACATCAACAAGTTGCTGCCCAAAGACGTGCTGCCGATCAACGTCAGCCTGTCGTACAACGATTCCAGCAACTTCCAAGTTACCAACACGCGCCGCGACATCTACGGCAACACGATTGGCAACCCGACTGGCGACACGAAGGAAATTGGTCTTCTTCTCTCCACGAAGGACGGCAAGTTCTCCTTCCGCATGATGAAGTACGACACCAAGCTGCAGAACGCCACCACCAATCTCAGCACGAGTGGCCTGAGCAGCACGATTGCCTACGGCATGAGATTCCGCAATGTGTTCCTCTACAAGCTCTCCAACTATCCTTGGAGTTCACGTGAAGAGAACGCACAGCGCAACACGTGGACCCCCGCGTGGATCGACGCCGACGGACGCCCGAAGGCTGACCTCAACACAGCCGCCGCTGATGCGCCTGCCGGTACGAGGTTTGAGACGGACGCAGAGGCGATTGCTCACCGCGACGCTTGTATCAATGCGTGGAACGACATCCAGGCCCATTTGCAGGGACTGGGTTACTTCTCCGCTTGGAACTATGTTCCGACGACTCTGTCGGCACTGACGGACCGCGCGACCTATGAAGCGGCGTTGACGCCTGCTGCTGATCCCGCTGACAAGCCGATCACGGCTGCGCAGTTCCTGCCCGATCCGAATTCCGTGACCAACTACGGTCCTTCGGCTCCGTCCGGCTTCAGTGTCACGGCGGACACCGAGTCCAAGGGTTACGAGTTCGAACTGACGGCCAACCCGCTGCCGAACTGGCGTATATCCGTCAATGCTTCCAAGACCACGGCTGCCTACATGAACGTGGGCGGTGCGTTGCTTGACGACTTCGTCACCTACATGGACGATCAGATGGCCGGTGTTGCCGGTGACATGCGCCGTTGGAACGGCGACTACGTATCCGGTAACGAAACACGTGTTGACTGGGCCAACTGGCGCGGCCAATACACGCTCCTGAAGCTTCAGGAAGACGCGGCGGCCTCCGAAATCCGCAAATGGCGCTATAACATCGTCACGAACTACAGCTTCACGGATGGTATCCTGAAGGGTGCGGGCATCGGCGGTGCATATCGCTGGCAGGACAAGGTCATCATCGGCTATCCGGTGATCCCCGGAGAAGGCAAGCTTGCCAGCTTCGACATGAGCAAGCCCTACTACGGTCCCACGGAAGATGGTATCGACTTCTGGGTCAGCTACGAGCGCGAGATTGCTACGGGCATCAACTGGAAGATACAGTTGAATATCCGCAATGCGTTCGACAACGACGGCCTGATTCCGGTCTCCATCGAGCCTGACGGCCACACCTGGGCAACGGCGCGTGTGAAGCCGATCCAGGAATGGTTCATCACAAACACAATTAGCTTCTAGTTTGACGGCACATACGCCGGCCCCCGGAGCTTTCCGGGGGTCGGCGCCAAGCCAAAGCTAATTTTCGTAAAAAACGATCCGGTCAAAAGCCGGATCGTTTTTTTGCGTTCTGTTCCCGACGTTTCCGCGAGAGGAAGCCGGGCCGCGAAACCACGTGCCAGAGCGGCGAGCATTCAATGTTTGCCGCCCTAAGCTGCTCGGGATTTATAGCGGCTGCCAAAGGTATCCCGAAATAGAAATCGAATCTGACGATAAATCGGGGCGACCGACGTATGCACACACCCCCGGACGCCTCGGAGAGGCGTCCATACCAACAGATTGCGCATCAACGTCTTAGGGG
>JBAZHO010000168.1:0-5131 GCA_041652375.1 Opitutales bacterium
GGCGGCCCCGGCGTTGATGGCGTCCACGATGTTCGCGGCAAGGGAATACACGTCCCCGGACCCGTCCGCCCCAAGAACCGGGAAAGCCATGAGCTGCACAGAGGGGCTGACGCCTGTCACGGAAGCATCCCTGCCGCAGATGACGGAGGCCATCGCCGTGCCGTGCCAGCCAGCGCCAGCGCTCAGTCCGGCCCCGCCGTACTGCACTATGCTGGAAGCGGCAAGGACGTAGTGCGGACCCACCCTCGTATCCAGCAGGGCCAGCCGCACGCCTTTGCCCCAGTTGACGTCGTCGGGGACGCCGATCGCGCTGCCCGGAATTTCGCCCCACGAGACCAGATCGCCCGGCAGGGACAGTTCCGCCAAATCGGGGCAAAACGTGCTGAAGTCGTAATCCAGCAGGGAGCGGGCGGGCATGCAGTCCAGCAGGCGCTCGCGGTCCGCCTTCTGCGGCGCTTGCACAAGCGCGATGCCCAGTTCAGGAACCGGACGGCGCAGGTCCACCCCGGCCCTTGAGGCGGAGTCCAGAAAGGCTTCGAAATCCGACGGATCGGGGACGATCACGATGATGGAACCCGCGACCGCATCCCTTGGACTGTGCTCCATGAAACTGAGCAGGCTGAGGCGGATTTTCTCGGCGTTGTCCGGGCGCGCGCCGTCCCTCGGTCTGGCCTCGATGGCGCGCCGCTCCTCCCGTCCCGACGGCCAGAACAGGATTGCGCAGATGGCGGCTAGGACAAGCATGCCGGCCAGAACCAGAGTGCGGGGCCTCATATGCGTATAATCAACACCATATCATTCATAGTCAACGTCGGGGCGGAACAAAGGGTTTCAGTCGGCGGACCCGAAATGCCTTCGTTTCTTTCTTCCATTGCGCGGCGTACGCATTCAAGAATGACGGGCATGGAGAAAGTCCGCGCTTCCGCCCGCCTCGCAGCCGTCCTGCTCTGTCTCGCCGCATCGGCGGCCACCCTCGGCTGCTCCAGAGGCAACACGCAGGCAGACGAGGCGGCCCAACAGGGCATCCTACTTGTGGGCAACAAGATAGAACCGCCCACTCTCGACCCGCAGATCAGCACCAGCGGAGAGGTTTTCAACGTGGACTTCGCCCTGTTCGAAGGCCTGACAAGCCCCGATCCGCACAGCCTAGAACCCGTTCCCGCCGTGGCCGAGAGCTGGGAGCTTTCCCCCGACGGCCTGCGCTACACCTTTCACCTGCGCCCGGATGCCTGCTGGTCCGACGGCAGCGCGCTGGGCAGCGCGGACTTCATGTTTTCGTGGGAAAGGCTGCTCCGCCCCGAACTGGCCTCCGCCAACGCGAACCTGCTCTTCGCGGTGCGGGGCGCGAGGGACTTCAACGAAGGCCGCGCGCCGGACTTCGGCAGCGTGGGCATCAGCGCGCCGGACGCGCACACCCTCTGCGTGGAACTGACCGCCCCCACGCCGTGGTTTCTGTCCATCCTGATGCACCCGTCTGCGGCGGCCATGCCGCGCAAGAGCATCGAGTCCGCAGGCAAGCCCTTCGACCGTTCCAGCGGATGGTCCCGCGCCCCGGACATGCTCTCGAACGGGCCTTTCGCCATCGTCCGCTGGGATCCCAACAGCGTCATCGAGGTAAAAAAGAACCCGCGCTACTGGGATGCAGGCAACGTGCGCCTCAACGGCATTCGTTTCCTGCCCATAGAAAGCATCAACACCGAGGCAATGGCCTATCAAGGCGGGCAACTCCACGTCACGCAGACCGTGCCTATCAACAGGGTGGCCCGGCTCCGCGATAACGCCGACCCCGCCCTGCGCGTGGACCACTATCTGGGCGTTTACTACTACGTCTTCAACACCCGGCACCCGCCGCTGGACAACCCCGACGTGCGACTGGCCCTGAGCCTCGCCATCGACCGCTCTTCCATCGTCGTGAACCTGCTCGGCGGAGCGCAAGAACCCGCCGTTTCCTTCACACCCGCAGGCATCCGGGGCTACGAGCCGCCCCGCCTGTGCCGAACGGACGTGCTCAAGGCGCGGGCCTTGATGGAGAAAGCAGGCTACCCCGGCGGAAAAGGCTTCCCCAAGCTGGAACTACTGTTCAACACCTCGGAGAACCATCGCGTGATCGCGGAAGCCGTGCAAGCCATGTGGAAAGAGAACCTCGGCATCGAAGTCGAACTACGCAACGAAGACTTCAACAGCTACATCGGCACGCGCAACAGCGGCAACTTCGACATCGTCCGCGCCTCGTGGGTGGCGGATTACCCGGCGGCGGCCACGTTTCTGGACATTCTGCGCAGCGGCGCGGGCAACAACCTCTCGCGCTGGCAGAACGCAGATTACGACACGTTCATGGACGCAGCCGCGAGCGCGGAAGACGAAGCGACGCGCAACGGCTTCTACGCACAAGCCGAGTCCCTGCTGCTCGAATCGGCCCCGGTCATGCCCATCTACCAGTACAACACAGTGCGCATGATAAGCCCCACCGTCCACGGCTGGTATCCAACCCCGATGGACTGGCACCCATACAAATATCTATGGCTACAAGGACCGTCGCGGCCCTGACCCTCCGGGTGCGCCCGCAAGCGCAACGGACAAGGGCAACTCTCCAAGCCGTCCGGAGAGGCACGCGTTCGTCCTGCGGCTTCAAATTGGCCGACTTTTGGCAACCGCTATAAAGCCCTTACGGCGACTGCGTGCGCCTATCCCAAGAACAGGGGTAGCGATGCGAAGCATGCTTATGGGCGCAAGCCCCTGTGAGATGCGAAAGCATCTCGGGAGAAGGGCGCTTCCGCCCTTCCCCTTGCTAGATGAGACCTAGCTCCATCTTGCCATCCTCGCTAATCATATTCTGGTTCCACGGCGGATCCCAGACGATATCCACCACTGCCTCGCTCACGCCCGGAACCTCCTCCAGACGCATACGCGCATCCTGTGCGATGGCCGGACCCATGCCGCAACCCGGAGCCGTCAAAGTCATGGCCGACCTCACGCCGAAGCCCCCATCATCAAGGGCGACCACCACCACGCTATACACCAAACCCAAATCGACGATATTGACCGGAATCTCAGGATCATAAACCCCCTTCAAAGCCGACCACAGAACATCCACATCCGGCGGACCCACATGATCGCCACCCGCGGGACCGCGCTCCCCGACGACAAGCTCGCCAAGGGCATCCGCATGCTCCCTGCGAATCTGGGCCATGCCCCCGGACCAAGTCACGGTAAAATGCCCACCCAACTTCTGCTCGATGGAAACAGGCGTCCCAGCCGGAATAATGACCGACTCTCCGTAAGGCACCGCTATGGCGGACACGTCCCGACTGATGATTACTTCTGCCATGACAGGTAATAGACGCTCCCGAAAGCAAGATTATGCCACGGGAAAACGGAAACAATTGGAAAAGCAGCCCCGGCAAGCAAGGAAAAGATGAGAACAGGACTCAGAACCATGACAAGGCCCAAGCCGAACAGTTCCACCAAGCGACACACCCCGCAAGCCCGCTGAACGAAAGAAACAAGCCTACTGATAGACGTAATCCGCCTCGGAAGCGTCACCCCATTCCGCGCTGTTCAAGTAGGACTTGTGACCAGTCTTCGTATCCAGCAGCACGAGACGACGACGATTGGGCGTGCGCTCCGTATAAATCAGATGCCTGCCGTCGCGCGTCCAAGCCGGTTCGACAGCGTCGCCCGCGCCCTGGGACACCGTGCGACTCTCGCCCGTCGCCATGTTGTGAATGGCGACCTCGAAAGAACCACCCTGCGAAATCGTGAACGCGATGACGCTGACATCGACGGGATTCCAAGCCGGTTCGGCGCAGTAGTTGCTGATGTTGGTGGCCAAGCGGCTCATCTGTCCGCCCTCCGAAGAAATTACGTAAAGCTGCGGCTTGCCGGGCGTATCGCTGGCGAAGACGATCTTACTACCATCGGGGGACCACGCAGGATCGCTCTCCAGCGCCTTGTTGTTGGTCAGACGGTTCATCTCCTTGCCCGCGCTGGAAATGGTGTAAAGCTCCGCGTTGCCCGTGCCGGACAAGATCATGGCCACGCTCTTGCCATCGGGGCTGAAAGCCGCGCCGGTGTTCACGCCATTGAAGCTCAGGAACACATCCCTCTTCCCGCTGGCCAGCTCAATGCTGTAAATGTCCGGGAAGCCGTTGCGGTAGTAGCTCGTATATAGGATCTTCTTGCCGTCGGGGGACAGGCTCGGACGCACGCAACGCGTGTTGTCATGGGTAAGCTGACGCACGTCGTTGAAGAGCAGGCCGCCCTCGTAAAGCTCCGTCGCGCCGTTGCGCTGACCGACAAAAGCGATACGCCCTGCGAAGATGCCCTTCAGGCCGCTGGTCTTGGTCACGGCCAAATCCGCCGCGCGCAAGGCTGCGTCCGCAACGCTGGAACCGCGCACCGGGGCCTTGAAAAGACTCTGCTGCGGCTTGCCGCTCAGGATCTCCAAGCTCACGGCCTTGTCGCCCTCCGGCGTGATGCGGAACACGAAGTCCGCCTTGTCCTCGGACACGAGAGAATACGCGCCATGAACGTCAAACGCCCTTGCGACAAGGCTTTGCACGTTGGCATCCGTGGATTGAATGGCGACAGGACGCACGTCGCCTTCGAGATTGCGCACCACCGGGGGAAGAATGTCGGACTGCGCCATGAGCGAAACGCCGGCAAACAAGACCATTGAAAGGCATGAAAGGAGCTTACGCATGAGGTCAAGCATCGACAAGAGAGGCAGAACCGTCAAGGCAAGTCGCAGAGCACAATACAAAATCATGCGCGAGAAAGGACGCGGAGAAAAACAAAGCCCGCCGCCGACTCAGGCAACGAACAGCCAGTGGGAATAGCAAAGGGCGAAAATGCACGCGATTACGGCGCTCGCGCCAACGAAAGCATGCCCCAGTCGCCAACGGTTCAGATAACTGGCAAGGATGAAGAACGCCGGAACGATGACCGACACAAAACGCGTCATGCTGATGACGGTGGACATAGCCGGGATAAGAACGCAGGCCAGACAGAACACGCCCGGACCGGCACCGTAACGCCGCCAGACGCCGATGCCGAGAACCATGAACAGCAGGCACGTTAAAGTGTTGACCGTCACTCGCCAATCAGCATGCAAGGTAACAACCAACCATAT
>JBAZHO010000169.1:0-5119 GCA_041652375.1 Opitutales bacterium
TCGCGGGTTTCCAGAGAGGCCCTTGGGCCCGGACTGGAGCCAGCTGCCGGAGTCGAACCGGCGACCTACTCATTACAAGTGAGTTGCTCTACCAACTGAGCTAAGCTGGCCCGTCGAATTCCGGCGAAGTGGTACCTGGCCTGGGACTCGAACCCAGAACCAACAGATTAAGAGTCTGCTGCTCTACCAATTGAGCTAGCCAGGCACTTCGTTCTGCCGATTGGCAAGAAAGGCCCCGAGTAAATAGGTTCCTTTGGTCGGTGCAAGCGAAAATTATTCAATCGATCCGCTCTATTTGAAGCCTCGCGTCGCGTCTTCTGTTTTCCGGGCTATCTGATTGACTGGGCTGCTCCTCGTGTTAGGACGCCTTCTGGAGATGCGCATCAAACTGCCCGAGTTCTGTTCGAGTGTCACCGTTCGCAGCGCGGCGGGTTTGACGGCGGCCACTCTTGTCTGGTTCATCATTCTGCCCCGCGCGGGCTTTCTGGTCCCGGTCGTCGGGTTCATGGACTTTCACGCCGCGTCCCTGCCGCTGTTTATCGGGACGGCGTTGCTCTTATGGCGCTGGCCCGGCGCTCTGGCGTCGCTGTACTGCCTTGTCCTCGCGTGGTTGCTGCTGATCTTTCTGGAGACCTGGTCTGTGGGCGTGGACACCCTTTCCACGCTCAAGGTGCTCGTCCCCGTGGGCGACAGCGCCGGTTATTCTTACGAGGCGGCCAGCATCGCGCAGGGCCTGCCCGCGTCCCCTTGGGGCGGCTGGCGAATCCTGTCCCACGCCCTGTTCTCCGCGTGGACATGGCTATTCGGCAGAGATCTGCTGCTCATACACGCGGCCAGCGCCGCTCTGGCCGCGCTGTGTCTGACGTTTTGCGTCCGCGCCGTCGCGTCCGTCTTCGGGCGGGTGCTCGCGGCGGCGTTTCTGGTCGTCTGCGGGCAGTTTTACTACCAATACATGGGCACTTTCGCCACGGAGCTTTACGGCCTGTCCGTCGGGCTTCTTGGCACGGCCTTGCTTTTGTCAGGCGTGCGGGACAAGCGGCTGTCGTGGCAGTTCATGGGCCTGTTTGCGCTCGGGTTGGCGATCGCGGCGCGGGCGGGCGCGTTTTTCGTGCTCCCGCTTGCCGGACTGGGAGCGGCCAGTCTTCAGGACGGCTGGCGGCGGCGCGCGCTGGTACTGGCCGGGGCTGCGGCAAGCGTGCTCGCGTCCATCGCGCTGAACCACCTGCTGACGCGCTTCCTCTGCGAGGCAGGGGCGGCTCCATTCTCGAATTTCTGGTACTCCTTCCACGGCTTGCTGATCGGGCAGAACTGGTCCGTCTCAGCCGCTTCGAACAACCCGCAGCAGGCCATGAGCGCCAGCATGGTTTTGCTGCGCGAGCACCCCTTCCTGATCTTTTCCGCCTCGTGGAAGGCCGTGGCCTTTTTCTTCGGCCAGTTCGTGGCCTTCACATACATCAAGCCCGTTTGGCTGGGCAAAGTGCTGACGGTGTTGCTGCCGCTGGGCGCGGGATACTGCGTTCTGAGAATCCGCGCCGCCGGGCCTCGCATCCTTCTGGCCGCCCTTGTAGGCATACTCGTTTCCATTCCCTTCGTTCCTCCGTGGGACGCGAGCATACGCCCGTACGCCTCCACGATACCGCTTCAGGTCATCGGGGCCTTGCTGCTGCCCGGCCTCGCCTTGAGCTGGCTGGCGTGCAAGGCAAACCTTGGGCTGAAGCTGCGCGTCCGGCCCGCCGAAGCGCTTCGCGGCGTGCTTGCTCCGGCCCTGCTCGCCGTCGTCGTGTTCGTCGGCGCGGTCCTGCCGCTTCTGTTCGTCAACACGCCCATGCATGCAGGCAAGCCGGGCGCATGGGTTGGCGGCGGCAAGGCATCCTTCCCCCTGATTTCCGGCAGCTACCTGCGCATCGTGCCTGACGACTCGCGCCCGCACAGCTACGTGCCTTTCATCCGCAGGGCGGATTTCCGCTCCTTACAGCAGGGCTTTTCCTACTACTACATGGCGGACAGCGTGCTCTACGACATGTTGCCGCCGGGCGTGCTGATCACCCGGTCGGACTCGGTGGGCAACGTGTTCGTGATCATGGACGACTTCGGCCCCGTAGTGCCGGAACGCGCGCAGATGGATGCCGAGGTCCTGCTCTTGCGCGGGGACTCGATTGTATATGACACGCGGCTGGGGCTGGACAGGGAGGCTCTGGAACGCGGGCTTGAAGCCGTGTATCTGCCTTGGTTCACGGGGCTGCTGCATTATTTCCCGACGTTGGTGAACCATCCCGCGATGGGGGACATGAGCATCGTGAAACGCGAACCCGGCGGCACGCTGGGCCTGTGGTCGGATAAGTTTGGGCGGCTGGACACGTCAAAGGCCATGTTCCCGCGCTTCAGGCGCGAAAGCGACGGTCACATCCTGCTTCTCGACATCGAAGCGGGGCGTCTGCTGGACGAGACCAGCGGCGAATGCCTCAATCCGTAGTCGGGAGCACTCTAGTTGCCGCCCTGCGATTCCATGTGCTGGCGCAGAAGGATGGCCGAGCGGCGGCGGTCGAACATGGAGCGGACGTCAAAGTTTTCGCTCGTGACATCGCCGCCTTTTTCGATGATCTCGTCAACTGTGGCAGCCTGCCTCGCCATGGCGCTCTGATATTCGGACTGAAGGTTGCGGTTCTTTTCCGCCATTTTGGCAAGTTCCGCGTCGCGGCTGTCTATCTGCTTGCGCAGGGCGGCAAGCTCCGGGTCGTCCTGCTGCTGCTGGGCTTCCAGCGCGGCCAGCCTCTTTTTCATGTCAAGCTGCTGCGCGGTTAGAAGGTCGCGCTGGCGCTGGAGTTCGGCGAGGGCGGCTTCCGTCTGTTCGCGTTGGGCGGCCTCGTTGGCGAGGCGTTCGTTCAGGGCGGCGATGTTGGCCAGTCTCTCCTGTTCGGCCTGCGCCTGCTGGGTGGCTGCCATTCGCCGGGCTTCCTCCATCTGGGCCGTTACTTTGGCGGTGGCCGCCTCGGCTGCCTTGGTTTCGCCCTCCAGTCTGGCGCGTTCGTCTTCCATGCTGGCCTTCTCTTGTTCGAGGGCTTGGTCGCGGCGCTGGTTTTCGCTGTGGATGTAGTATCCGCCGCCACCAAGTGCGGCGAAGAGCAAGATGACGACGATGGCGATCTTTGTCATGGCGGGAATCCTCTTTGTGTGGGGTAAATATGCCTTCGCTGGAACTTAATGGCAATATCGATGCCTCATTTCTGCATCAAAGGCTCTTGTCAGAACGTCCAGCTTGGGGAAAGATGAGATACAAGAATGAGAACCTTCCTTAAAAACGTATTCAAGCAAAGCATGGTCCTGTTTTTTTCCATGCTGCTGGCGACTTTCCTCTTCTATGCCATTACTTTACTGATTTTAGCGTCCTTGGGCAACAACTTCAGGACCGAGGTTCCGGCCAGCGCGGTTCTCGTTCTGGATATGGGTGTGGAAGTGCCTGATGCTCCGCTTGATACGGGAATGATAGGGCCTTTTCTCCGGGAGGGTTCTCTTTCATTCCGTTTCCCTTTGCGGACGTTGATCCGCAGCATAGACAAGGCCGCCGCCGATCCGCGCATCAAGGCCTTGCTGCTGCGCGGCGACGGGCCTGACATGCCGGACACGGGCCTTTCCAGCATCGCCGAGATACGCGATGCCGTCGCCCGCTTCAAAAAGAGCGGCAAACCCGTTTACGCATGGCTGGAGGACGCGGGGATGCGCGACTACGCGCTTGCAAGCGTTGCGGACCATGTGTGGATGCACCCGCTCTGCTCGCTTGGGCTGGAGGGCTTCGCCGCCGAGCGCCTGTACTTCGGCGAGGCGTTCAGCCGCTACGGCATAGGGGTGCAGACGGCCAGCGCGGGCGGCTACAAGTCCGCCCCGGACAGCTTTGCCCTCGAACACATGAGCGCGAAGGACCGCGAGCAGCTTGAAGCCTTTCTTGCGGACGTATGGTCGAGCTACGCGGGCGAAATCGCAGCCAGCCGCAACATCTCCGAACAGGCGTTGAAGGACCTGTCGGGAACCAAGGGCCTGCTTAACGCGGAAGAGGCCGTGCAGGCGGGCCTCGTGGACCGCGTCGCCTACGAGGACGAACTTGTCGGCGAACTGGCGGGCATCGCCGGAGACGACGGCTCGGACTGCGGATATTCCAGCTTCGACATGGCGGACTACGCCGCGTTTCTGGCCGAAGACCAGAGAGAAGATCAACGCGGCGCGGTGATTGCGATAGTCTATGTGGAGGGCGAGATCGTCGATGGCGAGGGTTCCTGGGACGAGGCCGGGAGCGACCGCATCGTGGATCAGCTCCGCGACTTGAGATCCGACGACAACGTGAAGGGCGTCGTCCTGCGCGTGAACAGCCCCGGCGGCAGCGCAATCGCGTCTGAGAAGATTCGCCGCGAGGTGGAACTGCTGCGCAATGAGTGTCCGGTGGTGGTGTCGATGGGGCGCATGGCGGCTTCCGGCGGCTACTGGATAAGCGCGCCTGCAGACAAGATTTATGTGGAGCCGACGACGCTAACCGGCTCGATCGGCGTGTTCTCCTTGTTCATCGACGTGGAGAAGCTGGCCGGGAACCTTGGCGTGAACTCCGACCGCGTGGTCACAGCGCCGTTCGCCGACATGTATTCCGCTTTCTCGCAAAGGGACCCAAAGGAGATGGCGCTGGCGCGAAAGATGGTGGACGGCATTTACGATGAGTTTCTGGAAATCGTGGCCGAAGGCCGTGGCATGGACAAAGCACTGGTGGCCGATCTTGCGCAGGGGCGCATATGGTCCGGCGCGGCGGCTCTGGACAACGGGCTGGCGGACGCGCAGGGTGGTCTGGCGGAGGCCGTGGCGGAGACTGCCGTCATGGCGTCGCTCGGCGACGCCTATCAGGTGGAGGAACTTCCCGTGGGGATAGGCATGCGCGAGCAGATTCGCGGCATTCTGCGTTCCAGCGCCTCTGCGGCGCAGCCTTGGCCGATGTCCGGGGTTTCTAAGGAAATGGAGCGTTTCGCGCGTATCGGGGGCATGAAGGGCGTGCTTGCCAGAATGCCGTTCTTTACATCAGCCCGTTGGTAGTCCTATCAATGGATCTGGACATATGTCCGCACACAATGCCTGATCAAGAGTC
>JBAZHO010000170.1:0-5113 GCA_041652375.1 Opitutales bacterium
CTCCGGCATGGAGAAGAAATACCGCCTCAAGGGGCTGACGATTTCCGCCGATGGCCGCCGCCGCCTGCAAGGCTGGCGCTGGCCGGGCAACGTGCGCGAACTGTCCCACGAGATCGAGCGCGCCGTGGTGCTCTCGATGGGCGAGACGCCGCTGGACTTTGCCAGCCTGAACGCAACAGGAGCAAGCGGCAGCCCGGCGGCGAACGCGCCCTCCCCCGCCCTGCCCTCCGGTGCGGACTGGTTCGACGAAGCGTACGCCTTCCCCGAGGAAGGCGGCTTCGACATTGAGGCCGCGATACTGCGCATCATCGGCCACGCCATGAAGCAGGCAGGCGGCAACATGAGCGCGGCGGCAAGAATGCTGGGCGTCCCGCGCGACTACATCCGCTACCGGATGAAGAAACACTGAGCGCGGGCCGCAAAAAAGCTCCCCCGGAATTACCCGGAGGAGCTTTGAAACAGTCGGAACTGTCGGACGCGGGGTCCGTGTTGTGACAAAGGCCTTGCGGCCTAGTCACTAGCGACGTGGCCTGTCGTCGCGGCCACCGCCGCCATCACGACGACCACCACCACCACGGCGATCATCATCGCGGCGGGGGGCGCGGCGACGATCGTCGCCTTCGCCACGATCGGAACGCTCGCCGTCGGGACGGTCGTGACGACGCTCGCTGGCGCGGCCACGTTCGGCTTCGAGCTTGGCGGAAAGACCGTCGGTCTCTCCGGCGCGCTCCGCCATGGCTTCCTTGCGGGAAAGACGCACGCGGCCCTTGTCGTCGATGCCGACGCACTTGACCCACATCTCGTCGCCCATGGCGCAGACGTCTTCCACGCAATTCACGCGGAAGTCCGCCATTTCGGAAACGTGGACTAGGCCTTCCTTGCCGGGCATGCATTCGACGAAAGCGCCGAATTCCTTCACGCCGCGAACGGTTCCCTTGTAAGTTTTGCCGATCTCGATTTCCGCAGTGAGGAAACCGATCTCCTCGATCGCGCGGTCCATGGACTCCTTGGTCTTGGCGTAGATGTTCACGCGACCGGAGTTGTCCTCGTTGATGTCGATCTGCGCGCCGGAAACATCCGTGATGCGGCGGATCGTCTTGCCGCCGGGCCCGATGAGCAGGCCGATCTTTTCGGGATCGATCTGTATCTGGTGGATGCGCGGGGCGTACTGGCTGAGGTCCTTGCGCGGTTCGGCAAGTTCACCGGCCATGATGTCGAGGATGTTGTAGCGGACCTCGGTATTGCGCTTGATCGCCTCTACGGCGATGGAGTGCGGGATGCCTGCGATCTTCAGGTCGAGCTGGAAGCCCGTCACGCCGTTGCGCGTGCCGCAGATCTTGAAGTCCATGTCGCCGAAGTGGTCTTCCGCACCGATGATGTCTGTCAGCACGACGTACTTGACGATCTTGCCGCCGGCGTCGGGCCGGGAGACTAGGCCGCAGGAGATGCCGGCAACCATGTCGGAAATCGGCACGCCAGCGTCCATCATGGACAGGCAGCCGCCGCAGACGCTGGCCATAGAGGTGGAGCCGTTGGACTCCATGATCTCGGAGACCACGCGGATGCTGTAAGGGAATGTATCCTCGTCTGGCAGAACGGGCAGAAGCGAACGCTCGGCCAGTGCGCCGTGACCAATCTCGCGGCGACCCGGGCCCATGATGCGGCCCGTCTCGCCGACGGAGTAGTTCGGGAAGTTGTAGTGGAGTATGAAGGACTTCTCACGAGCGCCGCCGGTGATGCCGTCCATCTCCTGCACGTCGGACGTCGTGCCGAGGGTGCAAATGGCGATGTTCTGCGTCTCGCCGCGCTGGAACATGGCGGAACCATGAACGCGGGGCAGGACTGAAGTCTGGCATTCGATGGGGCGCAGGTCCGTCGCGGAACGACCGTCTGCGCGCTTGCCCTCGTCGAGGATTGCCTCGCGGTAAACCTCTTCCTGAAGCACTTCGAAGGCCAGCATGATCTGGTTCTTGTCGAAGGCGTCGCCAAGCTTGGCCTTGAGGGCCTCGGCGGCTTCCTTCTTGAGGGCATCGACGGCGGCGTTGCGGTCGGACTTGCTCGCCTTGAAGACGGCCTCGCCCATGCGCTTGCCGACAAGGTCGCGGCAGAACTGAAGGTTTTCATCGGTTGCCAAGAACAGCTCGAAGCTCGCCTTGGGCTTGCGGCACATGTCGGCCAGCTCGCGCTGGACGGCGACGATCTTGGCAACCTGCACCTGCGCGTATTCGAGGGCCTCGATGAACTTGTCCTCGGGAAGCTGCTCGGCGCTGCCCTCGATCATCATCATCTCGGTCTCGTTGCCGACGTAGATCAGGTCCAGATCGGACTCGAACATCTGCGCGTGCGTGGGGTTGGCCACGAACTCGCCGTCGATAAGACCCACGCGGACCGCGCCCACGGGTCCGTTCCACGGGATGTCCGAAACCATCAGCGCGGCGGACGCGCCGTTGACCATGAGGATGTCGGGATCATTCGCGCCATCCGCGGTAAGGAGCAGGCCCTGCACCTGCACCTCGTTCATGAAGCCTTTGGGGAAAAGGGGGCGGAGGGGACGGTCGCAAAGACGCGACGTGAGGATTTCCTTCTCGGAGGGACGGCCTTCGCGCTTGAAGAAACCGCCGGGGAAGCGGCCTGCGGCGGAGAAACGCTCGCGGTAATCTACCTGAAGGGGGAAGAAGTCCTGCCCATCTCTGATGGAAGTGGCGGCCACTGCGGCCACGAAGACGGTCGTTTCACCGAGGGATATGGTGACGGCGCCGCCTGCCTGCTTGGCGAGTGTGCCGGTGCCGATTGTAATGCCAAGGTCAGCGACCGTGACGGTGTGCTTTTGCTGCAACATGTATCTTTCTTGTGTGGCGCCGCCGGATTGCGACGCCGTGTGTTTTAATCATTCGTACATGCGCAAGCGAGGGGACTGTTCACACCCCTTCCATATACTTGCGCAAAACTTGCGGGAAAGCGCATGGACGTTCCTTGCGCTGTAAAAGTGAAATTGAATTTCTGCGGATGGCCCACTTAGCGGCGCAGGCCGAGGCGCTTGATGATGTCGTTGTACTTTTCCAGCTCGTGGCGCTTGAGGTAATCAAGCAGCTTGCGGCGACGGCTGGTCATGGCGATCAGGCCGCGGCGGGAGTGGAAGTCCTTCTTGTGCGTGCGAAGGTGCTCGGTCAGGTGCTTGACGCGGGCGGTGAGAATCGCGATCTGGACTTCGCTGGACCCGGTGTCCTTTTCGTGAAGGCGGAAGTCAACGATAGCGGGCTGTTTATCTACGGAACTCATTTAGATGTATTGTTCTATTGCGTTTTTTGCCTCACCCTCCGTAACGCCCCGCGAGCCGCACCCCATGTGCGAAAACTCCCGGACGCGCCGCATTTCCCGCGAAAGAAGCGATCTGAAAGGCGCTCTGCGCGCCCCTTTTCCATCGTTCCCCCGCCGAAGATACCGTCTGCCACCCTTGCGGGCCGAAGGCGGAACGACCCGGCCATGGCCGGAACGTTCTCGACGTAAGGGGTCAATGAATACGACAGGCCATGCGCTTGGCAAGAAAAATGACAATCCTCAATAAAGCGGGAGCAGCTTTCGCGGAACAAGCGCAAATAGTTCTTTGCATAACCAACATCAGATGATTATCATGCTTCAATCATGCCTGAAGATGTAAAAACACACAATGCATCTGAGAAAAAAAAGTTGCTCACGACAATCGTCCTTGCGGCTATCCTGAGTGCAATTTTCAACACCGTTTTTAATCCAGTCATAGGTGTCCCGCTTGGAGTCGTCAGTGCGATCAGCATCGTTCGCCCATTCGACATGAAAAAGATTACCCGGCGAACCCTCCTTCTGACCGTGATAATAGCCGCCGCCGTGTTTCCAACAACGCTTGCTCTGAGCAGCATCGCAGGCTACTGTGTGGGCTTCGCTCAAGGCTTCTGCGGCTAGGACGATGCCGTGGCACCCGCGCTGGCATAAAACGGCTGACACGCTGCTGGCCTGCATCCGCGTTGTGCGTAAACAACGCCCCGCGCCAGCGAATGGCCTTGCCAAACACGGCGCAAACCCTAGCTTGTTCCTTTTTCGTACACACGGAAAACAAACCAACCATCAACCGTACACAGATTAAAGCCGCCTCAAAGGGCGACTTGCCCCGTAAAAAATAGCGGGGTGACAGACTACAATGAACATCACGATCAAAGACCTCCTCGACGCAGGCGTACACTTCGGCCACCAGATGCGCCGCTACAACCCGCGCTCGAAGAAATTCGTTTACGACAACCGTCACGGCATCTCCATCATCGATCTTGAAAAGACCTACGCGCAGCTTGAAAAGGCCGCAGAGTTCGTCGAAAACGTCGCCGCAAGCGGCAAGAAGATCCTCTTCGTAGGCACGAAGCGTCAGGCTCAGGAAGTCCTGCGCGAAGCCGCAAGCTCCTGCGGCATGCCCTTCTGCGTGAACCGCTGGCTCGGCGGCACGCTGACCAATTTCACCACCGTCAAAGGCTCCATCGACAAGTACAAGAAGTTCCTCTCCATGGAATCCGACGGCTCGATGGACAAGCTGCCCAACAAGGAAGCAGCCGCCAACCGCCGCGACATGACGCGCATGAACCGCAACTTCGAAGGTCTGCTGGAGATGGAAGTCCGTCCCGCCGCCCTCTTCGTGGTCGATACCCGCAACGAGGAAATCGCCGTTGCCGAAGCCATTCGCCTGAGCATACCCGTCATCGGACTGGTCGATACCAACTCCGACCCGACCATCCTCAGCCACCCCGTCCCCGGCAACGATGACTCCATCAAGAGCATCCGCATCGTGGTGGAAACGCTCATGGACGCCATTCAGGCCGGTCTGGCGCGCAGCGAGGCCTCCGCCACCGCCGCACAGGGACGCGGACTGGTCGTCAACCGCTACGACAACGTCAAGGAAGAACAGCTACCCGTCACTGCCCGTTCGATCAGCCTCCCCGGCGCGTCCGGCAGCGACGTCCCTGAATCCTTCTCCAGCGACGCCGAGTAAGCTCACTTTTCAGCACCGGACCCGCCTTGCGCAGGCACGGCGTTGACGCACACTTAAATCAACCAGCAATTCCAGATACAATGAGCGAAATTACCGCAAAGATGG
>JBAZHO010000171.1:0-5073 GCA_041652375.1 Opitutales bacterium
GAAACGTTCGTTTTCCCTTTCCCTGCCTGCCCGGCGAGGGCCTTCAGTTCCCTATTCCACACCAAACAGCGAGGAACCGACGCCTCTCCGAGGCGTCCGCAGCGTGTGCATACGTCGGTTGTCCCGTTTCCTTGCCAGAGTAGGTTTCTATTTTGGGAAACTTTTGGCAACCGCTATATAAGGAGCAAAGAGTTCTGATTTGTATCTGTGAAAATCCGCGTAATCTGCGGATGGATTTCTTGTTCTTTGTCCCTATGCCGTGAATAGCTGGGCTGCTGCTTTGCGCAGGATTTCCTCGGGTAATTCCTTCGGGCTGGGGCAGTGGAGCTTCAGGCCGCTTGCGCTGTGCAGATACATGTCCGGCTCTCCGGGCAGGGGGCGGATGACGCGCTTGCGCAGCAGCGTCAGGGCTAGCAGGTGGCGCAGCGCACGGCGTTTGACGGCTGTTGGTTCTTGGTCGGGTTCTTCGCAGAGGGCGATGAACAGGGCCTCGCTCTGTTCCAGCGCGCTGCGGGCTTCCTCTCTCGCGCGGTTGTCGCGGGGCCTCACGGTCCAGTTCCAGCGGCATATCACGGGTTTTCCGGGCGCGTAGCCTTGGGCCTTGTCCGCCAGTAGGTCCACGCGTTCGTACGCCTTGCCTGCGTCGAGCAGGTAACTGCATACCGCGCTGCCTTCGGCAAATGCCACTCCGCACAGGGCGCAGTGTCTGGCCGGGCTGTCAATCTGCTGTTGGGCCATCGAAGGGCTGGATCATTTCAGGTTGCGCACCGCGTGAATGGCGCGGGAGAGCTTTGCCTGATCTTTGATTCCGGGGGCACTTTCCACGCCGCTGTTTAGGTCGAGCACTTCGGCTTTCGTGGCTGCGTACGCGGCGACGACGTTGTCCGGCCCAAGTCCGCCTGCCAGAACGAAACACTTGTTCGGGTAGGCGGCCTTCCATTTTGCGAAGCGGTCCCAGCCCCCGGCCTTGCCGGAGCCGCCGAAGGTGTCGGGCTTGTAGTTGTCCAGCACGAAGGTGTCGGCCAGTTCGAGGAGCTTTTCCGGGAAGGCTGTCCCGGACGGTATCCGGGGAGCGAGCCAGAGGCGGTTTACGCCGGTGATTTCGGACCAGCCCTTGATGCGTTCAACGGGGACCGAGAGGTCGAAATGCAGTTGGTAGAAGTCGAAGCCCAGTTCAATGCGGTCTTCGAGGACCATGTCTTCGGGGGCCACGTCCACCATCACCCGCTTGCCCTCCGGCATGGCGAATACGAGATCTTCGAGCGTGTCCAGATTCACGTATCTGGGCGAACGCTGATAGAATATGGCGCCGAGGTAGTCCGCTCCCGCCCTTGTGGCGGCGCGAGCATCCTCTGGCCGTGTCAACCCACAGACTTTTACCTTGGGGCGCATATCAATAATGTAGCTTCGCAAGCATTGGAATCAAGAGCGCAGGTATTGCCTGCGGTGGAAAAGTGTAAGTGATTTGATAAAATGCTCGGGAGCGCGCCTTGCCCGCATATGTCCCGCAGCCGGGGCGCGTTTCGCGTCCTCCCGGACGGCCTATTGGCCTTGTGCTGAAAAATGTCCGGTCAGAGCTTTCACGATGGCGCTCGTGGAGGCTTCGGCGGTTTCGATGTCCACCGGTATGCCCGCCTTGCGCATGGTTTCGCTTGTCGAGGGGCCGATGCTGCACGTGAGCGGGCGCAGGGCGTTGGGTTCCGTCTTGAGTGCCTTGGCTTGCGCGACGAAGTTTTCCACGGCGGAGCCGCTGGCGAAAATGATGGCGTCCGCGCCGTTCTTGCGGAACTTGTCCGCCGCCGGATGCTTGGAAAGGTCCGTTGGTCCCGTGCTGTAAACCTGAAAACAGTCCACGATGGCCAGAGCGGCTTCGAGGGCGAGGCGCAGCGTGTCGGTGTTCTGGTTCCCGGTGACGATCAGGACGTTGAGGTTGTCGAGGGTCTGTTCCTTGGTCAGCGCGTCGGCCAGAGCTTCGGACGTGGCGGTGTCGGGCACGAGGTCCGCCCGGATGTAGTATTTGCGCAGGGCTTCGGCGGTCGCCTTGCCGATGACGGCGATGCGGGCCCCGCCGAACGAGCGGATGTCGTCGAACTGCTTGAAGAACAGATCGAAGAAATAGCGCACGCCGTTGGGGCTGGTGAAGATGACCCACTCGTAGGTCCACAGTTCGCGGAACGCGTCCTCGCAGTCTTTGGCGTCGTAGTGCAGAGCCGTCTGGATGAGCGGCAGTTCGAGCACGGTCGCGCCCTGTTTTTCGAGTTTCTCCACCAGTCCGGCGGACTGGTCGGCGGCACGGGTCACGACTATCGTGCGGTCTTTAAGCGGTTTTTCGGTCTTGGCTGGCATGGGTCTGTAAGGGCTATGTGCGCTTAGGCGGGGTTCAGGGCTGGGTCCGTTTCGCCATTTCGATCAGGGCGGGGAGCTGCACTAGCGCGTTTTCGAGGCTGTCCGTCTTCAACGGCGCTGTAATGATGTTCCCGCCGGGTAGGCGGATGCGCAGCGTCGCCCCGTCGTAGTACGCGGCCACTGCGCTGTGACAGCCGCCGCCTAGCGCGGCCAGCACGGCGCGTTCGACGCCCACGGCGATGGCCGTTTCCGCATCGAAGAGC
Organism: Opitutales bacterium; assembly: GCA_041652375.1. GTDB lineage: Bacteria > Verrucomicrobiota > Verrucomicrobiia > Opitutales > Oceanipulchritudinaceae > Verruco-01. The sequence goes on from JBAZHO010000171.1 coordinate 2,610, forward strand.
GGGGCGAATGCGGGCAAATCCGCCGCGCGACATTCGAGGGCGATGGCGGCCTGTCCGGCGGCTGGCAGCATGTCGGGAATTGATATCGGCTCGAACGACAGGCCGGGATACTCCGCAATGCCGAGCCTCGCCAGTCCTGCGGCGGCCATGATTGTGGCGTCGGCCTGTCCCCCGGCTATCTTGCGCAGGCGGGTTTCGACGTTGCCGCGCAGCTCCGTCCATTCGGCCTGCGGCCAGAGCTTCGCGCCCTGTTCGCGGCGTCGCTGACTGCCGCTTGCGATGTGTATCACGTTGTCGCATCCCGCACGACGCACAAGTACATCCCTCGGGTCGCCCCTCGGCAGGAAGCCCGCGATTGCGAGTCCGTCGGGCAGCGCGGCGGGCAGGTCCTTGGCGCTGTGCACGGCGATGTCGGCCCGGCCTTCCAGCAGGGCATCCTCAAGCTCCTTGGTGAACAGCCCCTTGCCGCCGTGCTCGCGCAGCTTCCACTGCATCCTGCGGTCCCCGGTGGTCGTCACGACGAGCGTCTCGCAACGGACGCCGGGCAGGCGGGCGGCGAGGTGCGCGCAGGCAAGCACGGTCTGCGCCCGCGCAAGCGGGCTGCCGCGCGTTGCCAGTGTGATCGTGCCGGGCAAGTTCATCGGGAAAAAATGTACAGGTAAAAAACAGAATAGTTAACCGCAGATAAGCAGGGATTTACGCAGATTATTGAAAAGAAGACTTTCAAATTTTCTAATCCCTTTTTTATCCCTGCTTATCTGCGGATAAAATTCTTCTCTTTGTTCTCTGGTAATTCGGTGGACTTTTGAAAAACGCTATATGTCTTTCGGAAAGCAAAGGCGCGGGGCCGCTGATTGCAACCCCGCGCCTTGTAAATCACTTTACCGGTTCATCGGCCCACTATGCGCTGTATGAGGCCTGAGCGCCCTTGATGTCCCGCTTTTTGATCCAAGGCATGAGGCTGCGCAGTTCCGCGCCGACCTTTTCGATCTGGTGCTGGGATTCGGACTCGCGGGTCTTGAAGAATTCCGGGTAGCCGGCTTCGTGCTCGGCAACCCAGCGCTTCACGAATGTGCCGTCCTGAATCTCTGTCAGAACCTGCTTCATGGCCTTCTTGCTCTCTGCGGTCACGATGCGCGGGCCGCTGACGTAGTCGCCCCATTCGGCGGTGTCGGAGATGGAGAAGCGCATGCCGGAAAGGCCGCTGTCGTTGATCAGGTCAACGATGAGCTTCATTTCGTGACAGCATTCGAAGTATGCCATTTCGGGCTGGTAGCCAGCCTCGCAGAGGGTCTCGAAACCGGCCTTGATGAGGGCGGAAACGCCGCCGCAAAGGACAGCCTGTTCGCCGAAAAGGTCCGTCTCGGTCTCTTCGCGGAAACTGGTCTCAATGACGCCGCCGCGCGTGCCGCCGATGCCCTTGGCCCATGCGAGGGCTATGGCGCGGGCCTTGTCGCCGCCGGTGTGGATGGCTATGAGGGCGGGCACGCCCTTGCCTTCCTTGAACTGGCTGCGCACGATGTGGCCGGGGCCCTTGGGGGCGACCATGATCACGTCGATGCCGGGCTTGGGCGTGATGAGCTTGAAGTGGATGTTCAGGCCGTGCAGGAACACGAGCGTGTCGCCGGGCTTGAGATTCGGCTCGATGTCCTTCTCATAGACGGCCTTCTGCTTCATGTCGGGCAGGGCGATCATGATGATGTCTGCCTTCCTGACAGCTTCGGCGCTGTTGTAAACTTCGAAGCCGAGGTCCTTCGCCACCGCGATGGACTTGCTGCCCTCGTAAAGGCCGATGATGACCTTGCAGCCGCTCTCTTTGAGGTTCAGCGCGTGGGCGTGGCCCTGGCTGCCGAATCCGAGAACTGCAATTGTTTTCCCATTCAGGACGCTCAGATCGGCGTCCTTGTCTGTGTACACTTTTGCGGACATGATTTCTTATTGCTGTTCAGAATTGTCGTTTTTTTGCACGACTGTGCCCGAACGCTCCATTGCGAGAGCGCCGGTACGGGCGAGCGAAAGGATTCCATACTGTTCCATCATGGACAGGAAAGCGCCGACTTTTTCTTCGTTGCCTGTCATCTCGACGATCAGGTCGCGGTGGCTGACATCGACGATCTTGGCGCGGAAAATATCGCAGAGCTGGACTATCTCGCCACGGCGCGCGCCGTCGGCGGACACCTTCAAGATCGCCAGCTCCCTTGCCACGAACTGGCCGCTGGCAAGATCCTGCACTTGGATCACCTCCACGAGCTTGTCCAACTGCTTGATGCACTGGTCAAGCTGCTGGTCGTCCCCGTGCACGGTGGCCGTGATGCGGGAAAACCTCGGATCGTGTGTCGGCCCCACGTTGAGGGTGTCGATGTTGAACCCGCGACCGGAGAACATTCCGGCCACGCGCGTGAGCACCCCGAACTTGTTTTCTACCAGAACTGATATGGTATGGCGCATGGTTTTTGGTCTTTCA
>JBAZHO010000172.1:0-5045 GCA_041652375.1 Opitutales bacterium
CTAATAGACAAGCAGGCTTGCGCGTACCGGTTCCGTCGATTCGGAGCCGCTTCGCAGCTCGCATATTTTTCAACAAACCGCACTCTTCAAGAGACCATGAATTCAGAAGACCAGCCGCATGCGCGGGATGACGCCGCGCTGAACCTGTTGGAGAACTTCCAGCCGCACACATACGAACAGTGGCGCGAAGCAGCGGAGGCCCTGCTCAAGGGCCGCCCCTTCGACAAGACGCTACGCTCCCCAATGATCGAGGGCATCACGCTGGAGCCGATCTACCGCCGCGAGGACCTCGCGCAACTGGACCTGCGGGGAGAGCTTCCCGGCATGGGCGGGCGCGTGCGCGGCACGGATGCCGAGGGCTACATCGAGAACGCGTGGCAAATCTCTCAGGAGATCCCCTGCCCCAGCCCGGCTGAATTCAACAAGGCGGCCCTGTACGACCTTTCGCGCGGCCAGAGCGAGCTGAACATACCGCTCGACGTCGCCACGCGCGCCGGGATCGACGCCGACGCAGCATCCTGCGGCGACGTGGGCATGGGCGGCATGAGCCTGTCCACCCTCGAAGACCTCGAAAAGGCCCTCGAAGGCGTGCATCTTGATATGATCGGCATCTTCCTTCAGGCCGGGGCGAGCGGCCTGCCGCTGCTGACCCTGCTGGTCGCGCTGGCGAAGAAGCGCGGCATGGACCTTTCCGAACTGCGCGGCTGCGTGGAGAGCGACCCGCTGGGCACGCTCGCGGCGGAGGGCAGGCTGCCCTTGAGCCTCGAAGCGGCCTACCGCGAAATGGCGCTGGCGACGAACTTCGCGGCGGAAAGCGCCCCGAAGCTCCAGACCATAGGCGTCTCCGGCATGCCCTACTCCAACGGCGGCGCAAGCGCGGTTGACGAGCTGGGCTACGCGATGGCCACCGCTGCGGAATACATCCGCCAGATGGGCGAGTGCGGCCTCGGCATAGACGACGTGGCCCCGCGCATCCGCTTCACCCTTTCCATCGGGAGCAACTTCTTCATGGAGATCGCCAAGATGCGCGCCGCGCGTCTTCTGTGGTCCCGCATCGTGGAAGCCTTCGGCGGGTCCGAAGCCTCCCGCTCCATCTACATCCACGCGCGCGGCGCAAAGTGGAACAAGAGCAACATGGACCCCTACACCAACCTGCTGCGCAGCACCACGGAGAGTTTTTCCGGCGCAATCGGCGGGGTCAACGGCATGCACACAAGCGCCTTTGACGAGACCTTCTCCGTGCCGGACGAGTTTTCCCGCCGTATAGCCCGCAACCAGCAGGTCATACTGCAGGAAGAATGCGAGCTTACGCGCACCATCGACCCTGCGGGCGGCTCCTACTACGTGGAAGTGCTGACAGATCAAGTCGCATCCAAAGCGTGGGAACTGTTCCAGAAGATCGAAGCTCTGGGCGGCATGAGCAAGGCGCTCGAAAGCGGCGCGATCGAGGAGCAGATCGGCAAGCTGCGCGCGGATCGCTACAAGCGCATCCAGACGCGGCGCGACGAACTGGTGGGCGTGAACACCTACCCGAACGCGAGCGAGAAGATGGCCCAAGTCCGCCAGCCGGACTACGAGGCCCTGTTCGCGGAACGCTCCGCCGCCGTCAAAGCCGCCCGCAAGAGCGGGGAAATCGAATTCTGTAGCTGCTGCTCGTGCAGCCTGATGGACATGCTGATCGACACCGCTTCTGAGGGCGCAAGCCTCGGCATGATCGCCGACGCCCTGCGCTGTGAAGACGCCGGGCCAGCCTCCATTGCGAAGCCCGTCCCGCAGGTCCGCGCCTCGCAGCCCTACGAGGAACTGCGCACGGCCAGCCTCGCCTACGCGGCAAAGAACGGCCACGCCCCGCAGATATTGCAGGCGAACATGGGCGCGAGCCGCTCCTACCGCATCCGTGCGGACTGGACCTGCTCCTTCTTCCAGAGCGCGGGCATCCAGATGCTGGCCGACGAGGACTTCAAGAGCGTCGAGGACGCCGTGAAGGCCGCCGTGGACAAAAAGGCCCGCGTGGTCGTCATCACATCCAGCGACGAAAACTACGCCACATACGCCATCGCCACCGCGCAGGCACTCAAGGCCCTGCCGGAGCCGCCCTACGTGATGCTGGCCGGAGCCGTCGCGCCGGAAAACGAACAGGCGTGGAAAGACGCGGGCATCGACGAATACGTCAACGTGCGCGCGAACAACTACCTGCTCAACCGCAAGATGCTCGTCCTGCTGGGCGCGATTGCCAAGTAGCCGCAAAGGGAAGCGCGAAAGTCAGAAAGGATCATTTAAGAAGATGAACAATCCAGATTTCACAAAGCTCGGCTACAAGCCCGCAGACCTCGGCAAGCCCACCTTCGACCAGTGGAAGGCGGCCTTCGAGACGGAAAGCGGCGAGAGCCTCGAACACCACATTTACAACACCATGGAGCAGATCCCCGTGAAGCCCCTCTATACAGAGGCGGACCTTGCAGGGATGCAGCACCTTGACTATCAGGCGGGCATCGCGCCCTTCCTGCGCGGCCCGTACGCCACGATGTACGTGTTCCGCCCTTGGACGGTGCGCCAGTACGCGGGCTTCTCCACGGCTGAAGAGTCCAACGCCTTCTACCGCCGCAACCTCGCGGCGGGGCAGAAGGGCCTGTCCGTGGCCTTCGACCTTGCGACGCACCGCGGCTACGACAGCGATCACCCGCGCGTGGTCGGCGACGTGGGCAAGGCGGGCGTGGCCATCGACTCGATCCTCGACATGGAGATACTCTTCAAGAGCATCCCGCTGGACAAGGTCAGCGTGTCCATGACGATGAACGGCGCGGTGCTGCCCATTCTGGCCTTCTATATAGTGGCGGCCCTCGAACAGGGCGCGAAGTTGGACGTGCTGGCCGGGACCATTCAGAACGACATTCTGAAGGAGTACATGGTGCGCAACACCTACATCTACCCGCCAAGCCCGTCCATGCGCATCATCGGCGACATCTTTGAGTTCACCTCGAAGTTCATGCCGAAGTTCAACTCCATATCCATTTCCGGCTACCATATGCAGGAAGCCGGGGCGACGGCGGACCTCGAAATGGCCTACACCCTCGCGGACGGACTCGACTACCTGCGCACGGGCGTCAAGGCGGGCATAGACGTGGACGCCTTCGCGCCGCGCCTGTCCTTCTTCTGGGCGCAGGGCAAGAATCACTTCATGGAAGTGGCCAAGATGCGCGCCGCGCGCCTGATCTGGTCCAAGATGGTCAAGGACTTCAACCCGAAGGACTCCAAGAGCATGGCCCTGCGCACACATTCGCAGACCAGCGGCTGGAGCCTCACCGAACAGGACCCGTACAACAACGTCGCACGCACCTGCATCGAAGCCATGAACGCAGCCCTCGGCGGCACGCAGAGCCTGCACACCAACGCCCTCGACGAAGCCATCGCCCTGCCGACGGACTTCTCCGCCCGCATCGCGCGCAACACGCAGCTATACCTCCAGAGCGAGACGAACATCTGCCGCGTCATCGACCCCTGGGGCGGCTCCTACTACGTCGAAGCCCTCACCGACGCCCTCCTCAAGAAGGCATGGGAACACATCGAGGAAGTGGAGAAACTCGGCGGCATGACCAAGGCCATCGAAGCGGGCATCCCGAAGCTCCGCATCGAAGAAGCCAGCGCGCGCCGACAGGCCCGCATCGACTCCGGCCTTGAGACCATCGTCGGCCTCAACAAATACCGCCTCGAAAAAGAGGCGAAGATGGACATTCTCGACATCGACAACTCCGCCGTGCGCGAGAGCCAGATCAAACGCCTCGAAAAGCTACGCGCCAACCGCGACGCAGCCGCCGTCAACCGCCTGCTGGAAGAACTCACCGCAGTTGCCGGAGGCGAAAAAGAAGGCAACCTACTCGAAATCGCAATCCGAGCCGCGCAAGCCCGCGCCTCGCTGGGGGAAATCTCCGACGCGATGGAGAAAGTTTACGGACGCTACAAGGCCCAGATCCGCTCAATCAGCGGCGTCTATGCCCGCGAATTCGGAAAGGACAAGAAAGTGGACGATGTACATGCCCTGATCGAAAAGTTCGAAAAGCTCGAAGGCCGCCGCCCGCGCATCCTCATCGCCAAGATGGGACAGGACGGCCACGACCGCGGCGCGAAAGTAGTCGCCACCGCATACGCCGACCTAGGATTCGACGTGGACATCGGACCCCTCTTCCAGACCCCGGACGAAACCGCGAAGCAAGCCGTCGAGAACGACGTGCACATAGTAGGCATGAGCTCGCTGGCCGCCGGGCACAAGACCCTGCTCCCCAAGCTAGTCGAAGAGCTAAAGAAGCTAGGCCGCGAGGACATAATGGTAATCTGCGGCGGCGTAATCCCCGCGCAGGACTACGAGTTCCTCTACGCCAACGGCGCAGCCGCCATCTTCGGCCCCGGCACGGTAATCCCCGACAGCGCAAGGAAGATGCTGGAGCTGCTGCTGGAACAGCACGCGTAGGGAGAACTGCTACATAGGCCCGAAAGAGCCAATATCGCGGCAGGTGAAGATCAAACGATCAATCCTGCCGATACAAAACGCCCGCAAGGTTTCGACCGTCGCGGGCGTTTTTTTGTGTTGCCCACAGTAAGGATAGAGCGATTGCCAAAAGAAAACCGAAATAGAACCCAAAATTTTTATCCGCAGATAAGCAGGGATAAAAAAGGGATTGGAAAACCAGAACTTTTTCTTCTCCAATAATCTGCGTAAATCCCTGCTTATCTGCGGATAAAATTCTTCTCTTTTTTCTTTGTTATTTCGGCGGACTTTTGAAAAACGCTATAGGTTTTTATTTCGGGACACTTTTGGCAACCGCTATAATGCCCCCTTCCCAAGCGCCAAAGGCGCGGCATGAGATAGCCTAGGGTGGAGGTCTTTAGACCGGAACCCTAGGAATAACGTGCGTTTTCACAACCAAGCCCTGAAGGGGCGGCATGACCTCCGCAAGAACATGCCGCCCATACAGGGCTTGCAGAAAACAAAAATGGGATGGGATGCTTCGCCTACCTAGGGTTTGACCTTGCGGTCCGCACCCCGGGCT
>JBAZHO010000173.1:0-5043 GCA_041652375.1 Opitutales bacterium
TACCCGCGCACGCATTGCCGTGGAACCATCAATGAGCGGTGAGTGGGGCCGGTTTTTGCCAGCGCGGAATAGTCTTCGATAGCACCCTGTGTCTGGATTTGTAAATGGCCCGGCGCTCCGCATCTGTCCCCTACACTGCCTTGCCTGTGGCCGGGTCGAAGAAGTGCATGCGGGAGAGGTCCATTCGCATGTGTATCTGCTCGTTGGTCTGGTAGCGGTCGTTGCTTGTTAGACGGGCTATTACGGAGTGCGCCCCTGTGTTCAGGTAGATGTAGGTTTCCGCGCCCATGGGTTCGGATATTTCGACTCGCGCGTACTGGCCGGAGCTGGGTTGCGCGGCGGCGCAGCGGCGGTTGTCGTAGATGCTTTCCGGGCGGATGCCCATCACGATCTCGCGGTCGCGCCAGGCTTCGGTCCTCAGGGCTAGCCGTTCGCCTAGGTCGAAACACAGGGCGTCCGGTTCGTCGTTGCGTTCTTCGAAGATCGAGCGTCCGTCCCGGACGGAGATTCGTCCGTTGATGAAGTTCATGGGCGGGCTGCCTATGAACCCTGCCACGAACATGTTCGCCGGGTTGTGGTAGATGTTCAGGGGTTCGTCCACTTGTTCGATCAGGCCTTCGTTCATGACGCAGATGCGGTCGCCCATCGTCATCGCTTCCACCTGATCGTGCGTGACATAGATCATCGTGGCTTGCAGGCGGTCGTGCAGCTTCGCAATTTCCGCGCGCATGGATACGCGGGCTTTCGCGTCGAGGTTGGACAGGGGTTCGTCGAAGAGGAACACTTTGGGGTTGCGCACGATGGCGCGGCCAAGGGCCACGCGTTGCCGCTGCCCGCCGGACAGGGTGCGGGGCTTGCGCTCAAGGTAATCCACGATGTCGAGCGTCATGGCGGCGCTGCGCACGCGGCGGCGTATCTCGTCGCGGGGGAAGTGGCGCAGTCTCAGGCCGAAGGCCATGTTTTCGTACACGCTCATGTGCGGGTAAAGGGCGTAGTTCTGGAAGACCATGGCGATGTCGCGGTCCTTGGGCAGGACTTCGTTCATCAGATGGTCGTCGATGCTGACCGTGCCTTCGGTTATGTTTTCCAGTCCCGCGATCATGCGCAGGGTGGTGGACTTTCCGCAGCCGGATGGGCCGACGAAGACCATGAACTCTCGGTTGCGGATTTCGAGGCTCACGCCTTTCACGGCGATGTTGGGCCGCTTGTTGTCGCCGTAGTTTTTGACGAGGTTTTCTAGCGTTACGCTGGCCATGTTGAAGAAAGGTGCGGGTTTGAGGAGTCTAGCCTTTGACGGCCCCGGAAGTCAGGCCGGATATGAACTCTTTTTGCAGCAGCAGGAACAGGAAGGCCACGGGGGCGATGGAGATGAGCGTCCCGGCGGATATCATGCCGTACTCCGCACGGTAGGCCGTCTGCAGGCTGGCCATTGCGACGGATAGGGGGAACTTGTCCGCATCCTGAAGGATGATCTGCGGGTTGATGAAGTTGTTCCACGACGCCAGAAAGGTTATCAGCAGGTACGCCCCGACCATCGGGCGCACGAGGGGAAGCACGATCGTGAAGAAGGTGCGCATCTCCCCGCAGCCGTCTATTCGGGCGGATTCCAGCAGGCTCACGGGCACGGAGTTGAGCATCGTCTGGCGGAACAGGAACACGCCGAAGGCGGGGGCGATGGCGGGCAGCAGCAGGCCGCCGTAGCTATCCAGCAGGTTCAGGTGATAGAGGAGCTGGTAGCCGGGGGCCAGCAGCAGGGGCGCCGGTATGATCAGGGCCGCCAGCACCACGCCGAGCACGAAGTCCCGGCCCTTGAATTCGAACTTCGCCAGCGCGTAGCCTCCCATCGCCGCCGTTATGGTGGACAGCACGGCGGTGGTGGAGGCGAGGAACACGGAGTTGAGGATGTTGTTCGAGAAGTCCAGCTCCGTGAATATCCGCGCGAAGTTATCCAGCGTGAGCTGGTCCCACGCTATGCCGAGAAAGCCGGACCCGTGCGGCAGGAAGGTGAAGGCGAAGAAGCCATCCTTGGTCTTGAACGCCGAGCAGATAAGCCAGAAGAACGGCATCAGCGTGACTAGGCAGGCCAGCGCCAGCAACGAGTAGGTGATCACTTGCGCCACGCGCAGGGAGTATGTGCTGTTGCCCGGTCTCATGTTGCTTCGTTCCTGCTCAGGCGGCGGTAGATTACGGAGATGGAGATCAGGATCAGCGCCAGCGCCCAGCCTATGGCGCTTGCGTAGCCCAGATCCCCGATGTTGAAGCCGGTCTGGTAAAGATACATCACGACGGTCAGGCCCCGGTCCTCCGGTCCCGCGCTCTGGCGGGAGAGCATCAGGTAGGGCAGTTCGAAGACCTGCAGGCTCGCCAGCATGGAGATCAGCATCACGAAGCCCGCCACGGGGCGTATGGCCGGGATGGTGATGTGGCGGAAGCGTTGCCAGCGGCCCGCGCCGTCGATGGATGCGGCATCGGTCAGCTCCTTGTCCACGCTCTGAAGCGCGGCCAGAAAGTAGATCATGTTGTAGCCCGTCCACATCCACAGCGTGGCGATTATCATGGCCGGCATCAGGTAGATGGACAGCCACGGAAAGTCCGGGTCGAAGTTGAACAGGGAGTGCAGGATCTGGTTGAGCATCCCCGTGCGCTTCTGGAACACGATGGCGGACATCACGCCCACGAACACCGAACCCACGAGCGCGGGGGAGAATATCGCCAGCCGGAAAAGGGAGCGGCCCTTGAGCCAAGGCTGGTTCATCAGCACGGCCAGCCCCAGTGACATCGGCATCAGCAGGGCCACGCTGATGACGGCGAAAATGACGGTGTTCCTCAGGGCCACCCAGAACCTTACGTCGTGGACCATGTTGCGGAAGTTTGCCGCGCCCACGTAGTGTTCGTAGCCCGGCCCGAAGGTCTGCTGCGTGGTCAGGACCACGGACTGGAAGAGCGGGTACACGGTGAACACCGCGAAGGTCAGCAGGAAGGGCGCGACGAACAGATACGGCACCCAGGGAGAAATGGCTTTGCGCGTCCTATTCATGTTCGAGGAAAGAGCTTCGCGCAACAAGGCGCCGCACGTTGCGGTCAGCGTCGTCCAGCAAGCTGACGGCCCGGGCGCGCAGGTCGTCCAAATCGTTCGGATCGTGGGCCTCGGAGTAGGCCACGAGGCGCGAAAAGGCGGAAAGCAGTTCCTCGCCAGCCTGTGGAAGGTAGGGAGAGGCGCTGCGAGTGGGCACGTTCGGGGCCTGATTGATATACATACGTCCGAACGCCTGCCCGCTGAAGAACGCGCTGGGTTCGTCGAAGACCGGCAGGTTCCAGTAGCTGCGTATGGGCGTTATGATGCCGGATTCCTCGAACATGCGCGTGGCCGTTTCCTTTGAAAAATACAGATATTTGGCGAACTGCCATGTGATCTCCGCAGTATCGGCCCCGCCGCGCGTGACCTTTGGCAGGCCCAGCATCGTGCCGCCAAGCACGCTTGTGCGCAGCCCCCCCTCCTCCCACGCGGGCAGGGGCATCAGCTTCACCTTGCCCCTCAGGCCGGGCGCGGTCTCGTACATGTTCGCCACCCGCCAGTCCGGCACCAGCCATGCGAGCACCTGCCCTTTTAGCAGAGGCTGCGCCGCAGAGGCGGTGAACAAGGCGATGTCAGCGGTGAGCTTGTTCGGACGCGAGGCCCAGTGCGCCAGCTTCGCCAGCACGTCCGCCACGACGGGACTGTTCATGTGAGGATTGTCGTCGTCGTCGATCAGGACGCCGCCCGCCTGCTCCGCCATGATGACAATCATGTGATAGATCGTCTCCGGCATCTCCAGCGCGTAGCGGTCGCGGTAGCCGTCCCCGTCCATATCCACGCAGAGCGGGGCCAGTTTCTCGAAGAATTTGTCCCATGTGGTCAGTTCGCTCATGTCGATGCCCGCCGCTTCGAGAATGTCCGCGCGGTAGCAAAGAAGCACCGGATGCACGTCGTGCGGCAAGCCGTAGATATGGCCGCGCCGCGTCCACGGGGAAAGCGACGGAGGGTTGATCAGGTTGAGGATGCCGTCGCGCCGCAGCAGGGCCGTGAGGTCGCGGAAGCCGGTCGCGTCATCCGGCCCGCGCCACGCGTTCACGTTCGGCCCCTGATTCATTTCGATCATGTCCGCGCTGGGCGTTCCGGCGAAGAAGCTGCCCAGCATGCGGTCGGTAAGCGCCTGTTCGGATATGTAGCTCAACGTCACCTGCATATCGGGATGCTCTAGGTTCCATTCCTTGCCCTGCTGGACGTAGGCGCGCAGGTGATCCTTTTCAAAGCTCCAGAATACAAGGTTCGTGCGTTCACGGCTGCCGCGCATGAGCACGAGAGCCGAGCAGGTCAGCGAGACGAGCAGGATCGCTATAAGGCTGGCCGGGATGTATCGGAAAGGGGCCAGCAGGTTGAGCAGTTTTCTAGTCACGGGATAGGCGGCGGGTCCGGTTCTGTTTTGCCAGCTCAGTTTTCAGTTCCACTTGGGCATATCCCGTTCACTCTGCGGGATACTCCAGAAGCTGTTTAGGTTGCGGGCCGGGGCATTCCGATGTCAAGCCGTCGTTGATAATCGAAACTTTCGCAGCCTTTTTGCTTTCTCGCAACAGTCGTTTCGAAAGTTCCTGATGCATGTCCCGATGTTACCCGTCCGGGATTCTCAATGCCATGCAGAAAAACAAAGACATTTATAGTGGTTTCGATCAACATCTGGACATTCCCCCATAGCGCCAACGGCGCGACATGAGATAGCCCGGGGTAAGTGCGTAGCACGCAACCCCGGGTAATGATTATAAAAAACGTAACAAGCGCTGTAAGCGCGGCATAACCGTGCGATCATGCCGCGCCTTCAGCGCTGCCAGAAGTTTCCACAAGTCAAATGGAACTACTATAGCCGCCGCAATGCCCCGGACAGATGCGGGTGCGGTCCGCAGTGCATGCACGCGCAGTCCGGCGATCAGGTTCCGATCGCCTTTGGGGAGCGTAGGCAGGCGCACGCAGTCATGGCGGGCCCGGGCCTCAGACGGCGAAGACCACGC
>JBAZHO010000174.1:0-5025 GCA_041652375.1 Opitutales bacterium
CGGCCACGCGCACATCGGGCAGCCCTCCACGACGCTTGTCACCTGCGGCAGAACATGCACCTCCACATCCCGCACGCCCGCGTTGGTCAGCCAGCCCTTGAACTGGCGGGCCGCGAAGCCGTTGGGACGGCAGCTCTGACAGAAAAAGTCCGACATGCGCCGCTCAAGCTCGCGGTCGGGAAAATCCACCGAAGCACTGGCCCAGTCCGTATCCGCGAGCACTATCCTGCCCCCCGGGCGCAGCACGCGCAGAATCTCGTTCAGCAGTTCGAGCGGCGGGAACGCCACGGGGTCTAGCACCTGAAAAAGCCTGTCCGCCCGTACTGCGTCGAAGAAGCCGTTGTGGAAAGGCATGCCCGAAGCGGAGCCTTGCACCAGTTCGACGCGCTCGTCCAAGTCCTGCTCGCAGATCAGCCGCGCGGCCTCGGTCAGCATCTCGGCGGAAAGGTCCAGCCCCGTCACGCGGCCCGCGTTCGGCATAAGGGCCGCGATGGGGGCGAGGTCCACGCCCGGCCCGCAGCCCAGATCAAGGGCGCGCCTAGCGTTCGGCAGCCGCATCAGGGCGTAGGAAAGCTGCTTGAGTCCCTGCAAGGGGGCGGGAATATTGCGCAGGTAATCCGCGCTGATGTGGGTTTCAAAGCTGCTCATCATAGGTTGGCGATAAGAGATGAATTATGTTCAGTCTGCGGAGTCGTCGGAGGAGTCCGGGACGTTCACTCCAGCCTCCTTGTAGGCGCGAATCTTGTTGCGCATTGTGCGCAGGGATATGCCGAGCGACTTGGCCGCGTGCGTGCGGTTGCCGTCGCACACGCGCAAGGCGTTCAATATGCAGGCCTGTTCGACCTGCTCGATCGGCACGATCTCGTCCGACAGTATGAAAGGGGAGGGGGCGCGGACGGACTCGACGCCCTCGGCCTGAGAGTCCCCCTGCGCCAGCCCAAGCGCGGAAGGCTCGATCAGGCTGCCCTCTCCGGTCAGGATGACGGCGCGTTCGATCATGTTCTGCATCTCGCGCACGTTGCCCGGCCAGTCGTGCCGCAGGAGGCTCTCCATCGACGCCGTGGACAGGCCGCGCACCTTCACTCCGTGCCTGCGTCCGGCGCGCTGCACAAAGGCTCTGGCGATGACGGGGATGTCCTCCTTGCGCTCGCGCAGCGGCGGGTTGTGTATGGGGAACACGTTCAGGCGGTAGTAAAGATCCTCGCGGAAGAAGCCGCGCTCCACGCTCTTGACGAGGTTGCGGTTCGTGGTGGCGATCACGCGCACGTCCACCTGTAAGGTTGTGTTGCCGCCCACGCGCTCGAACTGGTTCTCCTGAAGCACGCGCAGCAGCTTGGCCTGAAGGCCGAGGGAAATCTCGCTTATCTCGTCGAGCAGGATCGTGCCCCCGTCGGCAAGCTCGAAGCGCCCCTCGCGCCGGGCCATCGCCCCGGTGAAGGCTCCCTTCTCGTGGCCGAAGAACTCGCTCTCTATGAGGGTCTCGGAAATCGCCGCGCAGTTCACGCGGATGAATGGCGCGGTAGCGCGGTTGCTCAACTTGTGTATCTCGTTGGCAATAAGCTCCTTGCCCGTGCCGCTCTCCCCCTGTATGAGCACTGTGGCCTGCGTGCGGGCAACGCGCTCGATAAGCTGGCGCACCTTGCGTATGGCCGGGCTGTCGCCGATGATCTCCGTCTCGCCCACGTCCTCCTTGGTGAAGAAACGCGCGACGTTCAGGATGTGGTGATACTGCTCCGCCTTGCGGACGGTAATCTCGATCTGACTGTTCGAAAACGGCTTGATGATGTAGTCGAACGCGCCCAGACGCATGCAGTTCACGGCGGATTCCACGGTCGCGTAGCCGGTCATTATGACGACGAAAGGCGCGTCCTGCTGTTTGGCCACGCGTTCGAGCAGTTCAGTGCCGTCGCCGTCGGGCAGGCGAAGGTCCATGAACACCATGTCGAAGTGATCCCCCGCCAGTATCTGCTCGGCGTCGGCTATGCTGCTGGCCGTGGCAACGTTGTATCGTTTGCGGCGCAACTGGCTTTGCAGAGTGCGGCATACGATAGGCTCGTCGTCCAGAACGAGGATCTTTTCAAAAGGCATATGCGAGACTCAGATTGGGGCGACTACATGAATCATGCAGTGTCCCAGAGTGTAGGCATCTTTTGCCCGGTTGCAACTCCATACGTCGTCATGTTCAGTTTTATACAGCCCGTGTTACGATTTTTAAGGCTTTCTGCGCGGAGGCGATTTTCGATGAAAAAGTGATCATTATGAACCCGTCCGGCGCATTGGTACGAGTGCTGCATACATGAACGGTATCAAGAGGCTCAAACCTCTTCGGGGTCCAAGGAAAAGAATCTCGGTTTCGGGATTACTACTAGTAGGAAAGGTCCGGTGTTTCGGGGTTACTGCCGGGCCTTTCCTTTTTTTATGCCCGTTATCTAGGCGTTCGGCCCGCCGTTTTGTCCGCGTCGTCGGCAGGGCTGCGCTTGACCTGCCGCGCATCACCGCGCATCTATTGTTTGAATAACGATGGAACTATCCGCTGAACAACTGGCACGGCTGCGGGAATGGGCAGCGACTGGCACGAGCCTCTCGGTCGTGCAGAAGCGTCTTGACGAGGAATTCGGCATCCGCATGACGTACATGCAGGTGCGCTTTCTCATGGACGACAAAGGGATCGAGATCGACAGCCCCAAGCCCAAGCCCGCGCCCGAACCGCCGAAGACGCCGGAGGAGCTTCCCGTGAAAGAGGCCGAGGAGCTGATGCCCGTGGGCGTGAGCGTGACGCTGGACCGCCTGACCCGTCCCGGCTCCGTCGTCAGCGGCGACGTCACTTTCAGCGACGGGGTGCGGGCGAAGTGGTATCTGGACAAGATGGGCCGCCTTGGTTTGGACGGGGCCGACGACAATTACCGCCCCTCGCCGGAGGACGTGCAGGAGTTCCAGATGGAGCTTCAGAGCATGCTTCAGGAAAAGGGCTTCTAGGATGGAACGGACCAAAGACAAGCCCCTGGCCCTCGTAAGCAACGACGACGGTATTTCCTGCTTTTACCTTCGCGCTCTGGTGGAGGCCCTGCCGGAGCACTTCGAAGTGATCGTGGCCGCGCCGAAGCGGGAACAGAGCTGGATTGGCCGCGCGATGAGCAGGCGCAAGCCCGTGGAAGTGGAGAAATACGAAGGCTTTCCATGCGAGGCGTGGAGCATCGACGGGACGCCGACGGACTGCGTGAACATCGCGCTGGACCACCTTCTGCCGCGCCGCCCGGACATCGTCATAAGCGGCATGAACATCGGCTACAACGCGGGCGTGCCGTTCATCCTTTGCTCCGGCACGCTTGGGGCCGCCATAGAGGGGGCCATGTGGGGCATCCGCGCAATCGCGGTGTCGGTCATGGTCCCGCCGGCGTACTTCGGCCTGCTGCACGAGAACAACCAGACCGTGCCGCCCGAGATCCGGGACGGCCTGCTCGCTGTAGCGGCTCACGCGGCCCGCTTCGCTGCTGGCATAGCGGCGCAACCTTTCGAGCATTACGTCGTGCACAACCTCAACTATCCCCCGAGCATCGACGCGGACACGCCCTTCGAGCGGACCCTGCCCGCGAGCGTCGAGCCGTTCGGACTCTACGTGAAAGGTGAAAAAGAGGGGCAGTTCAAGTTCCGCTTCGCCACCGGAGCCACGATTCCCGGTCCCTCCCGCAGCGACCGCGAAAGCGTGCAGGCCGGCTGCATCAGCCACGGCATTCTGGACTTCTCCCGTATTGGGCGTTTTTGATCAGTCCTGCCGCCCGCTCCTGCGCCCGCCCGTGTGGCTGCGGTTGGTCTGCTTCAGATACATGGGCAGGACTTCGCGTTCCATCCATGCGCAGGCGGCGTCCAGCCCTTCGGCTTCAAAAATCCGTCCGATGCGGGCCTCGACCTTCGTCGGCTCGCCCAGCGCGGAGAGAAAATGGTTGCAGGTCATGCGGCGGAACAGTTCGGAGCGGTCGGCGTCGGCGGGGGCGTTCGCCACTATCCAGCGCCGGGCGTAGAGGGCCAGCACCGCGTCGCCGATCCACGCCTGTTCGCGCAGCAGGGCGATGTCGTCCGGTTGCGGAAGCTCCGGCTTACCAGCCGACATGTGCTTCCCTGCGCAACTGGTCCCGGTAGTCCTTCAGCCCTTCGATGTCCATGCCGGAGGACATGACTATGCCGATGGCCGAGAAGTTGCCTTGTGCCTGATAGAGCCTGAGCCAGTCCGTCGTGGATATGAGGGTCTGCGGAAAGTCCCTGTCCACCAGCACCGTGCCGCTGGCGTCGCGGGAAATCTTGCTGATTTTCCACAGTTCGACTTCCGCCGGGCCTTTTTGAAGGAGCATCTCCGTGGAATGCGGCGGGAAGACGGGCACGCGCATCACAAGCTCGTAATACGGGCGCAGCAGGGTGCGCACTTCGAGGATGTCGCGTCCGTTTTCCTTCTTCAGGAAGTAGAACCCGTTGGCGTAAAGTTCGCCGAATTCAACCAGAGGTTGAATCCTGTGCATGGCCTGACGGATCTGGTTTTCCGTGTTGGCATCCGTTTTCGCGTTCAGAGTTGCGGCCTGTGTCGAGAGAATGGCCAGCAGGGGCAGTAATTTGAGCAATCGGAAGTGCATGGCATCTTGATATCCGTTAACGTCGGCAGGGGAGAGATACAAACAGACTGTCTTGTCACGTCAGTCCTAGACAGTTTCCGCGACGTTTTCAACCCGTGGGGCGGAAAGAATTGCGTTGGCCCGTGCGATGTCCTCGCAGGCGTGGCGCGTCATGTCGTATTCGATGAACTCGCCCGCGATGCGTATGGCCGATGCCATGGCGACCGCCGACGCGGAGCCGTGGGCCTTGATGACGTTGCCTTGAAGGCCGAGCAGGGGCGCGCCGCAGTAACGGTCGGGGTCCAGACGGTGTTTCACGTCCTTGAACGCGCCTTTGAGCAGCAGGCCGCCGATCATGCGCAAGGGCTTGCGCCTGACCTCGTCGTTGATGATGGAGCGCAGGGTCTTGAAAAGAGCTTCGCTG
>JBAZHO010000175.1:0-4951 GCA_041652375.1 Opitutales bacterium
TCTTCCGATCTTATACTCCGGGTTGGCCCGCGCCTGTCCGTTGTCGTCGTAGTCCGGGTTGCCTGCGCCCATGATCACGTCGAGCCAGTTGCAATCGAGCATCTCGTTGGCAATCGCGGCGTAGTTGTTGCGGCTGAAGTTGTGCGCGCCGCCAAGGCCTGCAGGCGTGGCGTGGCTGAACTCCACGGTGCTGATTGTGCCGACGGCCTTGCCTTCGCGCTTGGCGATTTCGGCAATCGTGCGGCCACTAAGCGGCGAGCCGGTCCCGGCGGGGAAGCTGGACCAGTTCATCGCGTTGTTGTAAACCTTCTGCCCGGTGGACAGCGCCGTTGCGGCGGCGGCGGAGTCTGTGTAAGTTTTCTTGATCCAGTTGTAGCCTACGAAGTCGCCTGCGCCTTCGACGGCGGTTTCGGCGTCGGTGTCCCACACGAGGGTGGGGTTATAGACGACTGAGTCGTCGATCAGGCCGTCGGGAATCAACGACATGGAGGCCGAGTAGGTTGTGCAACCGTAGCGCACCCACCCGGAGCCGTCATAGACTTGGGTCCCTTGCAGGGGGTTGCTTGAATCGACTTTGCCTTCATACATGCTGGCGGCCTGCCAGACGTTGTAACCGGCTCCGTCGCTTATCATCAGGATCACGTTCTTCGCTGCCGAAAGGGAGGTCGCGGCGGCAAGGAACGCGGCTAGAATTATCGCGTTTCTTCTGTTTGTTCTCATTGGTGTTGTCATGGGTTGGACTGCATCCGCATGCTCGCTTACCCGTGTCACCGTTACGTGAATTAACGGTTAACATCCTCAAACTTCTTTGTTCTTCCCCGCCGACGTCGGGAAAGTTGACTCGCGGAGCAAGCGGAAGTCCGCCCGTCCCAGCCGCGCCGATATATCCGCAGGATTCCGGTTTGTTTTATCCCGCGCGTGCCCGGATTTACATATTGCGGAACTTCATGCGCATACCATTGCAGGGCAAATACTTGTATTTGAGGCGCATAAGGTTTGCTAATGCGTGCGATCACGCGATCTATTGATGTAAATCGATGATTGATAATCGGCGCATGGTGACGATATTAACAATGTGCGGTTAACAATGCCGTCTGCCGCACTTAACATAGCCATGACGAATACTCCTCCCCGCGTTCAGAAACGGGGTGCCATGCCTGTGGTGGTTACCCTTGTTATCACTTGTCTGGTATTCACTTCCATCCCTCTTGCCCAATGGGTTGATGAAGCTTTTTACGCGCCGGATAAATCCGAAGTCCGGCCCGGTGTCTGCATCACTCCGCCTTCTTCCGTGGCCGAGCCGCCGCCGGAGGAGAAAAAGGCGGAGCCGAAGCTGGACATCAAGCCGCCGAGCATGCGTGACATCGAAATCCAGTTGGCCGGACTTGTCATCGACTGGACCCCCGGCAACGGGGCGGCGAACGTATTCGACCCCACCGGAATCCTGCCCACAGACTTGGGCAATATCGTCGATTCCCGCATCATGGACAGTCCGCCGAGGGCGGTTGCCATGTTCAACCCCGCGTCAACGAGCCTGTCCAGAATGATCAAGGGCAGGGTGGAGATCCTTGCCGAGGTGGACATGCACGGTCTGGTGACGCGCGTCTCGGTGCGCAAGTCCGTGGACCCGGACATCGACCGACTGGCCTTGGCAGCGGCGCGCAAGTGGCGTTTCGAGCCGGGCTACGTAAGAGGCAGGCCCACGCGCTTCTGGGTCGTCATTCCGTTTGTGTATTCCGGCAGGTAGCGGGGGGTGTAACTCAATTCGATGTCAATATAGCGGTTGCCATAGGTCGGCCAATTTGAAGCCGCAGGACGAACGCGTGCCTCCCCGGACGGCTCGGAGAGCCGTCCCTACCCCTAAGACGTTGATACGCAATCTGTTGGTAGGGACGCCTCTCCGAGGCGTCCGCGGCGTGTGCATACGTCGGTTGTACCGTGTCCTTGCCAGATTAGGTTTCTATTTTGGTAAACTTTTGGCAATCGCTATAACGCCAATCGGAGCCGTTCTGGTTTTGTAGCGCTGACAGCGCGGCCTGTGACAGTGTCTCCCGGGGTGCGCGAAGCAAACCCCGGGAGACACGATATAAAAACACATTCTGGAGCACTGTATGTGCGGCCCTCTTCCCGCATGACAAGCCCGAGGGCCGCGCTTGCAGCGCTAGGGGAAAATTTTGTTTGTTTTTCATCCTACCTAGGGTTTGCCCTGAAAGGGCTGCACCCTAGGCTATCACAGGTCGCACCTTCAGTGCTTGAAGAGAACAATGCCGTTTCGGGCCGTGTCAGTAGCGCTTCAAGAGTGCGCCGCTGGCATCAAACGGAGTTACCCCCGGTAGCGGGTCCGGGTATATCCCGGTCCGGGCTTGTTTTTCGGGCGCATGCTGAATCGGATGGCATGCGCCCGATTTTTTTTGAAGAGTTCGAGGAGCCTGCCTAGTCTTTGTATGCAGAGCACAAAATTCCCTCCTGATGCATCATACCATTCCCGCCGTCGGCAGCGTCCTGTCCGCCTTCGCAGACTCCAATTTCGCCGGTCAGCTCATCGTTATCCTGCTCGTCGCGTTCAGCGTAGTGGCATGGACGGTGATGCTGGGCAAATACAACGAGCTTAAGCGGATGCGCAACGACAACCTGCGCTTTGAGCGATACTTGGCCCAGCTCGCCTCCGTGATGAGCGCGCAGCGCAACGTGCGCGGCCCGTACGCGACGCTTTCGCGCGAGGCGCTGGAGGCTTACGACAGGGCTGCGGGCGCAGGCAGCCTGCCGCAGACGCGCGTCGGCCTTGTGGACAACGCCTTGCAGCGTGCCGTGGGCGAGTGCGTGATGCGCTACGAGTCCAAGATGGTGTGGCTGGCGTCCATCGTGACGGGCGCGCCTTTCTTCGGCCTGCTAGGCACGGTGTGGGGCGTCATGGACGCTTTCGGCGCCATCGCCACGGAGAAAACGGCCACGATCCAGATGCTCGCGCCCGGCGTGTCCGGCGCGTTGCTCACGACGGTCGCGGGTCTGCTCGTCGCCATTCCGTCGGTGTTCGGCTACAATTACCTGCTGTCGCAGACCAAGCTGATGGTCACCGAACTGGAAAATTTCGCCAGTTCGCTGGCCGACCGCGTCGAGATCGAGACGATGGATCAGGCGGGGAGGGTGGGCTGACATGGCAAGGACCTTCCATCGGCGCGAGCGTCTATCCGCGCTTTCGACCATCGACATGTCGCCGCTCATCGACTTGGCGTTCTCGCTGCTGATCGTGTTCATGATCAGCACGCCGCTCTTGGAGCAGACGATCAAAGTCGATCTGCCCGTGGAGAGCACCAAGCCGCAGGCCGCGCCGGACGAGCAGAAGATGGAATCCATCGGCATCCGGGCGGACGGGCGCATTTTCTGGGGCGAGAGGCAGGTGGACGCCGGGCAATTGCAAGGACTTCTGGCTTCCGCAGCCGCACGGGAGGAGCCGCCGGTCATCTCACTAAGCGCGGATCGCAGCCTTCAGTATCAGGCGGTGATCGACGTCATCGACATGATTCAGAAGGCCGGTTTGCACAAGTTGAACATAAACACGCAGGCGGGCGGGAAATAGGCCGCCTGCGCAGGCGCTTTCGGCTCGATGAAGAAAAACAGGGCGGATACTCCAAATGCCTTCAGGCTGTCGCTCCTTCTGCACGGGGGGGTGGCAGGCATCGTCGTGCTATGGCTGCTCTTGTCCGTGGCCTTCCGCAAACCCGTGGAGCAGCCGTATGTGATGGAGCTTTCGGGCGGTCCCGCGTCTGCGGCGGCCCAGCCCCCGTCCGTGGCGCAAGCCCAGTCGCAGAAGCAGCCTGTTCTGCCGAGCCTTCCAAAGCTCGACAAACGGGATATCGATACGCCGCCCAAGCCCGTCGAGAAACCGCCCGCGCCCAAGCCCGTCGAAGCCAAGCCCAAGCAGATTGATTACAGTCAGTTCGCCAAACAGAACAAGTTGCCGCCCAAGGTGCAGCAGCAGACCAGCGCCCCGCAGCGAGTCGTGACGGCCCCGACGCTGGACGCAACGGCGGTGCTCAACGACTTGCGGAGCAATTTGTCAAAGGAAGACAACGAAAGAGTCACGGGAATGTCGTCGTCCCAGCAAAGCGAGTTGTTCGACTATTTCCAACACGTTCGCGCATTGATCGACGCCAACTTCCGGCAGCCATCGGGAATCGTGGAAGATGCGAGCGCGTGGGTGGAGTTCCGAATCGCGGGAGACGGGCAAGTGTCCGGCGTGCGGTTGATCAGTTCCTCGGGCAACAATGCGTTCGACAGCGCGGCGCTGGCAGCCGTAACGGCGCTAGGCAAGCTGTCACCGCCGCCCGGACGTACGGCGTACACCCGCAAGATCGAGTTCAAGACCCAAGGGGCGGCGGCCCTTTAAGATGCGGAACATCTTATAGCGATTGCCAAAAGTTTCCCAAAATAGAAACCTAATCTGGCAAGGAAACGGGACAAACGACGTATGCACACGCCCCCGGACGCCTCGGAGAGGCGTCCCTACCAACAGATTGCGCATCAACGTCTTAGGGGTAGGGACGGCTCTCCGAGGCGTCCGGGGAGACACGCCTCGTCCTGCGGCTTTAAATTGGCCGACTTTTGGCAACCGCTATAGGTGCAGGGCGTGTCCGCCCTGCTCAATCCCAAGGGAGGGTTACTTTTACTATCTCGTGTTCCCAGACGCGGAACGGCTCGAAAATCTTGCCCGGATTCATGATGCAATTCGGATCCAAGGCCATCTTGACGGCCTGCATCGCCGCGATCTCCGCAGCCGAATGCTGCAAGTGCAAGAACGGCGTTTTAGCCAGCCCGATCCCATGTTCGCCGCTGATCGCGCCCCCAAGCTCGACCACCCTGCGCATAATCTCGCCCACGGCGGACTCCGCCCTGAGGCACTCCTCCGCGTCGCCCCGGTGATACATCACATGCACGTGGAAATTCCCATCCC
>JBAZHO010000176.1:0-4941 GCA_041652375.1 Opitutales bacterium
CAGGCAGCATCTTGAAATTGTCCCACGTCAGCCGCAGCGCGTCGCCCGGCCGGCAGCCGAACGATATCAGCACGTGAAACAGTATCCACACCTTGACGTCGTCCTTGCGCAGCTGATCGGCCTTCTTCAGCGTGTTCAGTTTGAGTTCGCGCGGCGGGTCCTTGTATTGTTGTTTCCACGTCACGGCCGGGTGCGGCCACTGCAACACGCACTCGGGGATCTCCACGCCGGTCCGCCTGTAGTCCTCCAGCGCCCAATATGAAAATACGGCGCGGGCGCTGTTCAGCAGCTGCACGGCAGTGGCCAGCGCCTTCTCCTTCGGGCGCTTGGCTGTGGTGAACTTGGCCACGCGCTTCTCGATCCACTGGTCGATTGCGGCCGGCGTCAGTTTAGAGAGCCCGTCACTCTCCGTCAGTCCGCAGCCCTTAACGATCATGCGCAGGCGCGACAAGGAAAGTCGCACAGAAGACTCTTGCGGAACCTCAGACACCATGCGCCGGCGCTCCGCCGCGGCCTCGTACGCCGCGATCAGTCCGCCGATCGTCACGCTGCCGTGCCTGATGTGGGTTTCCTTAATCGCCTCCCACCTCTTGTCAGTGATCGACTTCTCGCACTGTGCCAGCCATCTCACCAGCGCGGCCTTCGGCGTCTTTTCCCCGTCCTTCGCCTCCGAATAGGCGGATACACCCTGCAACGGAGAAGTCCACTCGTGGAATCTTCCGGCCCTCTTAATGAGACACTTAACGACTCCGTTCGCGATCACTAAATTACGGCCTAAACGCTCTCGTTTCATGAGTTTCTCCGTTTGTCTTAGAAAAACCGTTTGCCCCGCCGATTTCGCTACCCTACTCATTACCCTACCGCTACCCTACTTTTACCCTACCGTTTACCCAACCGAGATAGTACCTCCAAACGGGACGAAAAGGCAACAGGAAAGACGAAAATAATCCAAACGGTTTATGAGACGTAAAACGACATTGCCGCAGAATCAGCAAAAAAGGCCAATAAAAGGGGCCAGAGAAAACAAAAAACCCCAACAAAACCTAAGTTTCATTGGGGTTGTACACCATATGGTGCTCGGGGGGGGACTCGAACCCCCATGCCTTTCGGCATATGCCCCTCAAACATATCTGACTGTGTTGATAGTCAATGAGTTATGACTGATTTAAAGTAAAACCCTACTCATTACCCTACCGCTTATTGTCGAGAGTCCGGTTGATGATGATCTCGCGCTTCCAGCGGGGATTTGAACGGTTTACCATGACCTTCTCGGCAGGCGTGAGCCCTTCGTAAATCTCGGAACGCAGGCGGAACCGGTTGTAAGCCTTGCGGAATCCGGGGTCGTTCTCCAGTCGTTCGGCTGCCCAGCCGGGGAATGAGCCGTCTTTGGAGTTGATGGTCTCCACCGCGGCGCGGCGGGCCATGATGGTCTGGCGGGCGCGCTCGGCTGCCTCGGGCGCGAAAAGCTCCTGTATGCTCTCGTATTCGCCTCCGCCGGTCACGCGCAGCCAGCCTCCGATCAGCGTGCCGATGCCGGGGGAAGTGAGGATCTTCTGGAGCCCGGACTTCTGCGCGGCGTCGGCGCGGGGGGTCTTGGTGTCGAACCGTGCCACCATGGACCCGAACGCGCTGTTCCACGATCCCTTCATGATCTTTCCCCAGGCCGGCAAGGCGCGTGCGGTGAACTTTCCGCCTTTCATGAGCGTCTCTTCGTCCTGGTCGAGCGTCATGCGCCCGTAAAAAGGATCGTACACGTTGGTCTGGTCGGTGAACATGAGCGCGAGCGCCGGGCCCAGCGTCTGCTGGAGCATGCCGCGCGAGGTGCCCAGCAGCGTGGGCACGCCCTGCAGCTCGCCGGTCACGGCGTTCAGGGCCTTCTCGATCAGCTTGTCGTCGTCGGGCGCGAGGCCGGCCGCCTGCGCGGCCTCGTCGATGCCGATGTTGATCAGGCTGTTGAGCGGGCTGAAGCTCTGCGCCTGGGGGATCGTCACGATCAGCGCGGAGCCGGTTCCCACGGGCATGAGCGGCACGGCGACGTGCCGCCGGCCGTAATAGGAGCTGATGCGGCCGTACAGCCTGCACCAGTTGGCGAACCCGCGCAAAAGCGCGGTGCGCTTCTCCTCTTCCTCGGGCGTGTCGCCGGGCGGAATGAGGAGCCCGGCCAGCGCGGTGAGCACGCCGTACTTCGCGCCCTTGGCGATCAGGTTGGGCAGCAGGTTGTAGTAGGCGGCGCGCACGGCGAAGCCCTTGGGGTCGTTCGCGGCGGCGTGCCACGCGCCGCGCCAGCCCTCCTTGGCGGGGTTGTAGAAGGCCCAGCCCAGAGAGTCGATCAGCGGATCGGCGCCCGCGCGGCTGGCGAAGTTCGGGTTGCCGGCCGCCTTGAGCACCCATTCGCGCTTCTGGCGCTCGGGCATGTCGGGATACTTCTCGTCGAGGTAGGTCATGCCGGCCAACTTGTTGGCCAGCGTCTCGTCGTACATGGCTTTCTGCGCGTGCTGCACGGCCGCGCCCGCGCCGCGGAACAGCGCGCCGAAGGCCGGCACGCCCTCGAGCCGCTGCCACGCCTTGGCGAACGCCGAAAGGTCCTGCGCGTAGGGCTTGAAGCTCCTGGGCTGCTCGGAAAGCGGCCCGCCGCCGACGATCTCGCCGGGGTGGGGGTTGTCGCCCATCATGCCCTGCCACGCGCCTCCGAGGTCGTACATGCCGCGCTCGATGAGCCTGCGCAGCTGCGGGTCGACCTTGCCGGTGCGGTAATAGGCCCGCGCCACCTCGCGCATGGGCTTCATGAGCCGCTCGCGGCTTCCAGCCGGGAACACGCCCGCCGGCAGAAACCACGTCGAGGCCGGCACCGCCTGCGCCAGCCCGCCGATCACGCTGCCGCGCGCGATATTGCCCAGCGGGGTCCGCACGCCCGGCATCTGCGTGTTCCACGCCTTGCGGTCGCTCATGGGCTGCGTGCTGATAAACTTGGCGGAAAGGATGGTCTGGAACATCTTCAGCGCCCTGTGCGCCGCATAGAACTTGGTGCCCTGCACCCATCTGTTCAAGTTTGACGTAGGGTTGTCTCCGCGCGCGAAGTGCCCCACGAACTTGGGCGCGTAGAACTGCACCTCGCGGTTCACGGGCTTGCCGTCGACCACCGCGTTCTCGCGGAACTTGCACACCACCTGGCTGGCGGTGTCCCGCGCGGTCTGTCCTTCCGGCACCGGCGTGAACAGCGGATCGTTCACCGCCTTGAGCAGCCCGTGCAGCTGCCTCTGCATCTCGTTGTGCGCCGCCGCGTTCAAGAGCGCCTGCCCCTTCAGCATGGTCGCGCCCAGCAGGCTCACGGCCGGCCGGTGCGTGCCCTTGCGCGCCACGATCTCCGGCCCCACGCGCCGGCCTCCGACGTCGTGCATCTCCACGCTGCGCTGCGCCAGCGCCGTTATCGCGTCCGCGTTGCCGCTTTGCAGCGCCTTCTGCCACTGGCGCGTCTCGGCCTCGTCCAGCCCGACCTGCAACGTGAAGTACACCGGGTTCTTCCTGATGTACGCCAGCGTCTCCGGCGCGAGCCCGCCCCATTGCTCCAGCCTGTCCACGATCTCGCGCTGCCAGATATCCTGCGCCTTGGCCACGGCCCGCTCCAGCGTCTCGGCCTTCTGCGGCCCCAGCGTGTTCCGGTAATTCGCCTTCAGCTCTTTCGCCGCGGCGGGGTGCAGGCCGCGCGGGTTTGCCTTGTCCACATAGGCCGGACTGCGCTCAACCATGTCGTAAAGCGCCCACGTGTCGAAGTCCGCCACGTCCAGGTCGCCCTCGTCAAGGATCTTCCCGATCTCCAGATTCATCGTGCGGTAAAGCTCTTCCAGCCCGCGCAGGTTCTCGATCCTGTCCGCCATCGCGCTCGCGCCGTCGGCGATCCCTTTGAGCCCCAGCGTCTCGGCCGCCCGGACCACCGCCCGGATCGGCATGGACTTGCTCACGCCCGTGAACTTCGCCGCGTCCCACGCCGTGCGCTTGCCCGTGGCCCGCCGCGCCGCGTCCCACACCTGGCGCCGCTCCCGCCGCGTCTCCTCGCTGAACATCTCGTGCGCCCGGTAATGCCGGTGCGCGGTCACGTTCCCCTCGCCGCCCTGCATGGCCGCGTTGAACCCGTCGTACCACTGCGCCAGCTGCGGCCGGCCGTCCATGTGCGCCATGAGCGTGGTGTAGAACGTCGGCGCCCGCAGCTGCACCGCCTTGGGATTGTTCAGGAACGCCCCGAACGCCTCGGCGAACATCTCCGAAGGCCGCTCGAAATACGCTGGCATCATGGACCTGTCGCCGTTGTTCCACCACGCGATCAGCCCCTCCAGCTCGGAATACATCTGCCCCAGGTGCGCCTGCCGCTCGCGCTCGAGCAGCGCCACGAACTCCCGCCTGAACCACGCCGCACCCATCCTGCGCTGCTGTCCCGCGCCCGTTCCCGGCCGCGCGAACGCCTCCAGCGCCTCGCGAACCATGCGCGTCTGCTCCTGAAAGCTCGTGATGCCGAACCACTCGCTCAGCACCGGCAGCCTGTCCCGCGCCTCTTCCAGCGCCGCCTGCAAATCCTTCGCGCCCACCTCGCCCTTCAGTTCCGGACGCGCCGTCAATATGTCGCCCCACACGTTCGCCACGGCCCGCCACAGTTCCTTGCCCCG
The DNA here is from genome assembly GCA_041652375.1 of Opitutales bacterium. Lineage (GTDB taxonomy): Bacteria > Verrucomicrobiota > Verrucomicrobiia > Opitutales > Oceanipulchritudinaceae > Verruco-01. The sequence continues at coordinate 4,659 of JBAZHO010000176.1, forward strand.
CGCGTCCGGCCGCGCGTTGCGCCGCGCCTGACCCTGCAGCGCCCGCACCTCCTCCGCCGTCAGCGTCCTGCCGTCCGGCTCCTTCGCCAGGATGTCCCGCGTGTAGGCCAGCATCCCCGCCACGCGCCCCACCAGGTTCAGCCTGTTCTTGCCCACGCTCCGGTCGATCTTCGCCAGCCCGTAGCGCGTCATCTGGTCCGCCACGTGGCCGATCTCGTGCGCGATCACCGCCATCGCCAGCCGCGGGCCCTTCTTCATGCGCTCCTTCAGCTCCGCCAGATAC
>JBAZHO010000177.1:0-4927 GCA_041652375.1 Opitutales bacterium
CGTGGCGGAACTGCTCTCGATTCTGGCGCTGTCCGGCGACGAGCCCGTGACGCTGCCGCGCGGCGAAGGCGAAACGAGCCTCGGACAAGCCCTTGCGGAAAAGCTCTACTTTCTGGCCCGCCCCGGCCCCGGCTTCATCAGGACCGTCATGGAAAGCGCGTCCGGCGCGAGCGAACGCGAGTCCCTTCAGTCCGTCCTGAACGAGCCGGTCGAGCTGCTTCAGGACTACATCCGCTGGCATCAGCACATGGACGTTCTGCGCGAGACGCCGAGCGCGAAACTCTCCGCGCAGCAGCTTGTGGACGCCCTGCCCCGGCTGGCCCCCCGTCTTTACAGCATTTCATCCTCCCCCGTCCTCTTCCCGCAACAGGCGCACCTGACGGTGGCCGTCGTGCGCTACGACCTCGGCGGCATGCGGCGCAAGGGGCTGGCCTCGACATGGCTGGCGGAACGCGTCGTGCCGGGCCGGACCACGATTCCATGCTTTGCCGCCAAGGGCGCGATGCGCCTGCCCGCAGACGGGGCGCGGGACATCGTCATGATCGGCCCCGGCGCTGGAGTGGCCCCCTTCCGCGCCTTCATTCAGGAGCGGCAGGCCCTTGGCGCAAGCGGTCGCAACTGGCTTTTCTACGGCCACAGGCACGAGGCGACAGACTTTTATTACCGCGACGAGATGGAGGCATGGCTCGCGGGCGGCCAGCTCGCAAAACTCTCGCTGGCGTGGAGCCGGGATCAGGCGCGGAAACACTACGTGCAGCATCTGGTATGGGAACAGCGCGACCAGTTGTGGGACTGGCTCGAAAACGGCGCGACGCTCTACCTCTGCGGCGAAAAGGCGCACATGGCCGCCGACGTCGAAGCCGCGCTCTGCCGCATAGCCGTGGAGAAACGCGCCGCCCCGGACGATCCCGAAGCCCTGAAGGCATGGATCAAAGCCATGAAAAAGGAAAAACGCTTCCAGACCGACGTTTACTGAAAAACGCCGTGCCACACTAGCCCACCCATCCCTCCGTCACGGCGGCGCGGTATATGGGCATCACGTGGTTGTCGCGCAGGTTGCCCCAGTCCTTTGTGAACTTCATCAGCGTGTTCACATGGTGGAAGCCGAGTCTGCCCGACGCTGGGCGAACCGTACAGATAGATTGGCGCGACGTCCAGTCCGCTGCCCTTGAACCAGTCCGACTGGAGCAGCGACACCGACAGCAGCGTGGCGACCGCGCCGCCGATCGTCAGGGGCACGGGAACAAAGCGCATGTTCGAGACCCATTCGAGGTCCGTGCTCGTGCCGCGCACGCCGATATACAGGATGTCGTCCGGCGTCACGGCCAGCACGATCATGGGCGACCGCTCCTTCACCCAACGGTATCTCGTCTTCGGCCCCGGTTTGCGCCGCCAAGTCTTGGCCTCGCTCCACACCAGCGTGCTGAACGAGCGGAAGTCCGGGTGGTCCGTCGGCGGCGTCCACTGGAAGCTGCCCTCGCCGGGACGCCCGTCGGCCTCCCACTTGTCTATCATCGTGTAAAGCAGCTCGATAATGGAGCATGCGCGGAGCGCGGACGGTTTTGAGTATGGCATGTCGCAACGATAACGCCAAACGTCCCGATGTAAAGCCAATGACACACCGGAATCACCACTTCCGCCACAGCCCCGCAGGACCCGCCCCGCCCCGCGCCGGAGCATACCGTCCGGCGATGCGGAAAAACGGCATGAAAAGCGGCGGACGGCCTTGACTCCACCGCGCCGCTTAGACATTTTCTTCGCCTTCACAAGAGGGCCCGCCCAGCGGTTCAAACGACATGCCCAAGAGTCTGAAAGACACACTAAACCTCCCCAAGACCAGCTTTCCCATGAAGGCAGGCCTGGCCGAACGGGAACCCGCGCGCTTGCAACGCTGGCAGGACATGGACCTTTACCATGCCGCGCTGGCGAAAAACGAAGGCGCAGAGACTTTTATCCTGCACGATGGCCCGCCGTATGCGAACGGCGACATCCACATGGGCCACGCCCTGAACAAGACGCTCAAGGACATCATACTGCGCTACAAGACGATGCGCGGCTTCAGGACGCCTTTCGTGCCCGGATGGGACTGCCACGGCCTGCCCATCGAGCAGCAAATCCTCAAGCGCATCGGCGACAAAATCTTCGACATGGAAGCGACCGAGCTTCGCGGCATGTGCGCGGAATACGCGCAGGGCTACGTGGACCGCCAGCGCGAACAGTTCAAGCGCCTCGGCATCCTGGCGGACTGGGACAAGCCGTACACCACTTTCGACAAGACCTTCGAGTCTGGCATCCTCGGCTGCCTGATGGCCCTCGTGAAAAAGGGCCTGATCGTCAAGGGCCACAAGGCCGTGCACTGGGACCCCGTGTTCCGCACCGCGCTGGCAGAGGCCGAGATCGAATACCACGAGCACGCCTCGCCGTCGATCTACGTGAAGTTCCCGCTGATCAACTGGAAGAAGTTCGCGCCGCTGGCAAACCTCGACGTATCGGACGTGAGCTTCGTGATCTGGACGACCACGCCGTGGACCATGCCCGCGAACCTCGGCGTCTGCCTGAATCCGGCGCTGGACTACGTGGCTCTGAAGGTGGGCACCGAAGCCTTCATCGTCGCGGAGGGCCTCGCGGAAGCCTTCAAGGCGGGTTGCAAGATTGAGGAAGCGGAAGTGCTCGCCACATTCAAGGCCGACGGCTTCGACCGCGCACTCTGCCGCCACCCGATTTTCGACGACAAGACCAGCCTCGTGATGCTGGCCGGGCACGTCACCCTCGAACAGGGCACGGGCTGCGTACACACCGCCCCAGGCCACGGCGCGGACGACTTCATGATCGGCAAGGCGTACGGCCTGCCCGTGTTCGTCCCCGTTGACGAGAAGGGCTGCTTCACCGCCGATTACCCGGAGATGCAGGGCCAGTTCGTGTTCAAGGCCAACGAAGGAATCGTCGAAAAGCTCCGCGAAAAGGGCCTGCTGCTGGGGCACAAAATCATCAAGCACGACTATCCTTTTTCGTGGCGCAGCAACAAGCCCATCATTTTCCGCGCCACGGAACAGTGGTTCATGCAGCTTGAGGACGGCGTGAAGGAAAAGGCGCTCGACGCAATCGACAACGCCGTGCGCTGGATTCCCGGCTGGGGCCACGACCGCATTCGCGGCATGGTGGAAAGACGCCCGGAATGGTGCATTTCCCGCCAGCGCGTCTGGGGCGTGCCGATCCCGTCCATCCGCTCGAAAAAGTCGGGCGATTCCATCCTCGACGCCCGCATCATCGAAAAGTTCATTTCCCTCGTCGCCGCTCAGGGCACGGACGCATGGTACAGCCAGCCGCTGTCTGCGATCCTGCCCGAAGGCTACGTCTATGAGCCGACCGGCGAATGCAGCCCGGACGACTTCGAGAAGGAATCCGACACCCTCGACGTGTGGTTCGACTCCGGCTCCAGCCACATCGCGTGTCTGGAACTGGACGAGCGCGTCAGTTCCCCGGCGGACCTCTACCTTGAGGGCAGCGACCAGCATCGCGGCTGGTTCCAGTCCTCGCTCCTGACGAGCATCGGCGCGCGGGACCGCGCACCGTACAAGGCCGTCCTGACGCACGGCTTCATCCTCGACGGTCAGGGCCGCGCGATGAGCAAGAGCATGGGCAACACCATCAGCCCGCTGGACCTGATCGACAAATACGGAGCGGACGTGGTGCGCCTCTGGGTGAGCAGTCTGGACTTCACCAACGACTGCGCCATTTCAGAGGAAATCCTCGGCAACACCGCCCGCGCGTACCGCGACATCCGCAACGCCCTGCGCTTCCAGCTCGGCAATCTCAACGACTTCGACGCCGCCAAGGACCTCGTCGCCCCCGCCGAACTCTGCCCGCTGGACAAGTGGGCGCTTCAGGAAACGGCGCTGCTGATCGAGCGCGTGACCGAGTGCTTCGAGAACTACGAGTTCCACAAGGCCTACGGCGCGATCACCCAGTACTGCACGGTGACCCTCTCCGCCCTTTACCACGACATCCTCAAGGACCGCCTCTACACCTACGGGGCGGACTGGAAGGAACGCCGCTCCGCCCAGACGGTGCTGCACCACTCTTTCAACGCCCTGACGGGCCTGCTGGCCCCGGTGCTGGCCTTCACCTGCGACGAAGCCCTCGACTACCGCGCGGCGGACTCGGACTTCGCCGACGGCGTGAGCGCGCACCTGCAAAACTGGCCCACGGTTCCCGCCGACTGGAAGAGCGCGGACGCGGACGGCGTGGCGAGACTGCTCAACGAAGTGCGCCCGCTTGTGAACGACAAGCTGGAAGTGCTGCGCCGGGACAAGGTCATCGGCAAGAGCGTGGAAGCCGCCGTGATTCTTTCCGGCGAAGGCGAACTGATGGACATCCTGCAGGCAGACAAAGACTGGCTCGCGGAACTGTTCATCGTGTCCGCCGTCGATCTCAAACCCTCGTCCGGCGCACTGGCCGTCGAAGCCGCGCGCGCAGGCGGCGAACGCTGCCCGCGCAGCCTGCGCTGGGTTCCCGAACTCGTCGAAACTCCTTACGGAAAAGTCAGTCCCAGGGATGCTCTGGCACTGAACTCGATCAATACCTGACCGATTACTCATTAATCCAAATGGCGACCTCAAAAAAAACGACTCCCGCAGGCAAAAGCACCGAGACTCCGGTAAAAGCTGGCAAGAAGCCTTCCAGCAAGACAGCCGTCGAAGTTGAGGCTGTCCCGGTCGTCGCAAAACAGACGGCCAAACTCTCGGTAGTCAAATCCGTGGTGGCCAAAGCGCTGGCGGCAAAGCCCGCAGAGCCGGAGAATGGCAAGGCCAAAGCCCCGGCCAAGGCCCCGGCCAAGGCAAAGGCCCCCGCCCCTGTCAAGGAACCTGCCGCAGCCGCCCCCGCCAAGACAAAGGCTCCAGCCCCTGTCAAGGAACCCGCAGCAACC
>JBAZHO010000178.1:0-4923 GCA_041652375.1 Opitutales bacterium
CCAGCGGCGGAAGTAGTCCGCGCGTTCCGGGGAATGGGGCGTGGTGACGCCGAACGCGTCGAAGCCGAGAGCCTTGGCCTCTTCGCGCAAGAGTTCCTTCAGCGCGGCGGGGTTAGAGCTTTGGCTGTCGGCGGGCATCTGTAAGAGGAGTCTATCCCTGTCGCGGGATCAGGCAAGCGCGGGTATCGAAACAGGGCCTTGCGGCACGTGTGTCTTGCGGGTTGCATCTGCGCTGGGCGAGGGCTTAGAAACGTGGGCATGGTTACCCATATCGTATTCTGGAAGATGAAGTCCGAGGCCGAGGGCGCGGATGCGGCGACAAACATGGCGAAGATGAGCGAGATGCTGCTCGCGCTCAAGGGCGCGGTTCCGGGTCTGGTCGAGCTGACTTGTGGCAGGGATTTCAACCGTTCCGCTTTCGCGTGCGATTTCGCGATGTATTCGGTCCTTGAGAGTCGTGAGGCGCTGGCCGTCTATCAGGACCACCCCGAGCACGTGAAGGCGCGCAACTTCATAGGCAGGGTGACCGAGTCCCGCGCCGTGGTGGATTTCTAAGGAGCGTTAAAGGTCTCCTCGCGCCGTGACCTCTGAGAGCGTAAGTCTGCTTATCGGCAGGACAGCCTATGCGCCCATGTTGCGGATCAGCAGTTGCGCGACTTTGACCGCGTTGGCGAAGGACTTCGGGCTGGCTATTCCTTTGCCCGCTATGCCGAAGGCCGTCCCGTGGTCCGGGCTGGTGCGTATGTGCGGCAGGCCGAGCGTGACGTTCACCGCGCTGTCGAATTCGAGCGTCTTCAACGGCCCGAGGCCCTGATCGTGATACAGGGCCACTGCCGCGTCGAAGTCCCCCGCAAGGCAGCGGTGGAAGACGGTGTCCGGCGGCAGGCAGCGGGACAGGCCCGGCAGCGTTTCGCGCAGCCCGTCGAGCAGGGGGTCGATGAAGTCGCGCTCCTCGGTCCCGATGATGCCGCCTTCGCCCGCGTGCGGATTCAGGCCGCAGACGGCGATGCGGGGCCGCGCCGCCCCGTAGGCCACGGCCAGCGCCGCAGCGCGTTCGACGGCCCGCGCGAGCACCTCTTCGGTCAGCGCGGCGGCGACGCCCATCAGCGGAATGTGCCATGTGGCCAGCACGATGCGCAGACGTTCGCCCACGAAGCCCATGCTGGGTTCACCGCCCCAGCGCGCGGCGAAAAATTCGGTGTGGCCGGGGTAGGGGAAGCCGACTTTGGCCATCCATTCCTTGCTGATCGGCGCTGTCACGACGGCGCAGTAGCGCCCTGCGGCACAGCCTGCGGCGGCTTCCTCAAGCGCGGCGTAGGCCACGCGCGCGCCCATTTCGTCCGGCCTGCCCGGCAGGGGTTCGTAGCCCGGTTTGCCGACGGGCACGGCGTATCCCGGCATGGAAATGCACCAGTCGCGCGGCCCGATAAAGGCGCAGTCGCGCGCGACTTCAGGGTATTCCGCAGCCCATCCGGCCACAACTTCGGGGCCGATTCCGGCTGGATCGCCGCAGGTGATTGCGATTGGGCAGGAAGGAATTTCTTCAATCATGGCGAGCCTTGTCTATGAATTGAATCTCCGAATCTTCAGTCTTCAGTCGCCGCCTTGCCGCGATGGGCGAAGCCGCGCTTGCCGTCTTTGAAAAAGTCTATGAATCGCCGGGCGGCATCGCATGTAATATCCTCTTCTGGAATTGCCGCCGCATGGTCGCGCGGGCTGCCGTCGGCGTCGTAAATTGTGTGGAAGTGCCGCTTGATTTCGGAGATTTCCTCCCGGCTGAATCCGGCGCGGCGAAGACCGACGATGTTCAGGCCCGCCAGCCGGTCGCGTTCGGCCATCATGCAGAACGGCGGCACGTCCATCGAAATGCGGCTGACCATGCTGAGCATCGCCCGTTCGCCAACGCGCACGTTCTGGTGAATGGCCGCGTTCCCGCCGATAAAAGCGCCGTTGCCGATCGTCACATGTCCGCCCATCAGCACCGCGTTGGCCAGAATCACCCCGTCGCCCAAGGCGCAGTCATGAGCGACGTGGCAGGTGGCCATGAGCAGGCAGTTTGAGCCGACGCGCGTGTTCTGCCCGGCCTTTGTCGCGCGGTGAATCGTCACGTGCTCGCGGATGAGGGTGTTCCTGCCGACCAGCACGCCCGTGCGCGTCGCGGGGTCGAAATGCAGATCCTGCGGCAGGCCGCCGATGACGGCGAAACTGTCCACCTTCACGCCTTCTTCGAGCGTCGTCCCGCTGCGGATGATCGCGTGTGCCGCGACTTCGCATCCTGATGCCACCGTCGCGCCGCTTTCTATCACGGCATAGGGACCCACGTTGGCGTCCGGGGCCACGTCCGCGCCCTGTTCTACAATCGCGCTGGGGTGTATCATGTTATCAGGCAAAGGAGTCCGCATTCAGCGTCCGGCTTCTGGGCAGGGCTGGGGCAGTCCCTTCGCTACGCGAAATTATTGTACTCAATCCGCCAAAGGGCCATCCCCAAAGACGCGTAAATGATAAATTTTCGAGCGTTTTCCAAAAGTCGTCCAATTTGCACGCGCCGGATGATCGCACGCTTTGCGGACGGCTCGGAGAGCCGTCCCTACCTTTAAAGCCGCTATCGCGTTTATATGCTGAGTCTTAGGGTAGGGACGCCTCTCCGAGGCGTCCGAAGTGCGTGCATTTGTCAGTTGCCCCGATTCTTCGAGAGAATCGATTTCAATTTAGGGATACTTTTGGAAATCGCTATAAAGGCTCCGGGGCTGAAAGAACAGTCGCCGGAGCCTTTGAATGCAGCCTTGAGGGGCTGTTATGTATCGGGCCGCTCTACTGCGGGCCGCCGGAGAGCTGTTTTACCAGCAGGCCGTATTCCTGAAGCGGGAGCACGCGGATGGGGTGCTTGCGCAGCGAGAACAGGGCGTTGACCGCCGTGCGCGCGCCGGTGAGGGTCGTGAAGATGGACAGGCCCTGACGGACGGCTTCGGTGCGGATCACGTTCTCGTTCTGGCGCGGTATGCTGCCGTGCGGGGTGTTGATGATCATGCACAGGTCGCCGTTCTTGATGCGGTCCACGATGTTCGGGCGGCCTTCGTTGATCTTATAGACCTTGGTCACGGGCACGCCGTTTTCCGTCAGCATGGCGGCTGTGCCACTGGTGGAGTAAATGTTGAAGCCCAGCGACACGAGGCGGCGGGCGATGTCCACGGCGATGGGCTTGTCGCTGTCCTTCACGCTGATGAACACGTTGCCGCAGGTGGGCAGGGCGGGCCCGGCGGCCATCTGCGTCTTGGCGAAGGCCATGCCCAGATCGCTGTCCAGACCCATGACTTCGCCCGTGGAGCGCATTTCGGGCGTCAGCACGACGGGAGCGCCGGGGAAGCGCACGAAGGGGAATACGGACTCCTTTACGGCCCAATACGCCGGGATGATCTCCTTGTCGAAGCCCAGATCCTTCAGCTTCGACCCCGCCATGCAGAGCGAGGCCAGCTTGGCCAGCGGCACGCCGATAGCCTTCGACACGAAGGGCACGGTGCGCGAGGCGCGGGGGTTGACTTCCAGCACGTAGAGATCGTCGCCCTTGATGGCGTACTGCACGTTCATCAGGCCGACCACGTTCAGGGCCTTGGCCATTGCGTAGGTGGCGGCGCGCACGTCGTGCAGCATCTTGCGGCCAAGGGTGTGCGGGGGCATGACCATGGCGGCGTCGCCGCTGTGTACGCCCGCGAACTCGATGTGTTCGAGCATGCCGCCGATTACGACCGTCTCGCCGTCGGCGATGGCGTCCACGTCCAGCTCGATGGCGTCCTCAAGGAACTTGTCCAGAAGCACGGGCTTGCCGGGCGCGACCTCGAAGGCCTGCTTGAGCACGGCGCGCATTTCCTCGACGCTATAAACGATGAACATGCCTCGACCGCCGAGCACAAAGCTGGGGCGCAGCAGGATCGGGAAGCCGATCTCGTCCGCGAGGATGTAGGCCTGCGCCTCGTTCATGGCCGTGGCGTTGCGCGGCTGTTGAAGGCCGAGCTGGTTTAGGATCTCCTTGAAAAGCTGGCGGTCCTCGGCGGTGTCGATCATCTCCGGCTTGGTTCCGATGATGTTGACTCCGTTCTGCTGGAGCGAGGTGGCGAGGTTGAGCGGCGTCTGACCACCAAACTGCACGATCGCGCCGAAGCACTCTTCCTGCCGGTACACGCTGAGCACGTCCTCAAGCGTAAGGGGTTCAAAGTAAAGGCGGTCGGAGGTGTCGTAGTCCGTGGACACGGTTTCCGGGTTGGAGTTGACCATCACCGTCTCGAAGCCCGCCTCGCGCAGGGCGAAGGAGGCGTGGACGCAGCAGTAGTCGAACTCGATGCCCTGACCGATGCGGTTTGGCCCGCCGCCAAGAATCATGATCTTCTTCTTGGGGGACTTGGTGACTTCGTTCTCGTCGCCGTAGCTGGAATAGTAGTAGGGCGTGTAGGCGTCGAACTCCGCCGCGCAGGTGTCCACGAGGCGGTAGGTGGTCTTGATGCCCATGCCCTCGCGGACGGCGCGCACTTCCTCGATGCCCTTGCCCATCATGTTGCCGAGCTGGGCATCGCTGAAGCCCGCTTCCTTGGCGGCGCGCATCAGGTCCGGGGCGATGCCGCCGTGTCTGCAGGCGTCAAGAAGGGCCATCTCCATCTGCACGATCTCGAAAACCTGCTGGAGGAACCAGCGGTCGATGAAGCTAAGGTTGAACACGTCCTCCACGCTCATACCCGCCATGAAGGCCCAGCGGATGTAATACACGCGCTGGCAGGTGGGCCGGACAAGAAAGTGCTTGATGTCGTCGATGGAGGGCAGTTCGTAGCCGCCCATCTTGCCGCCGCCGCCGAGGCCGACTTCGCCCGTTTCGAGGCTGCGCAGGGCCTTCTGAAAGGATTCCTTGAAGGTGCGCCCGATGGCCATCGCCTCGCC
>JBAZHO010000179.1:0-4897 GCA_041652375.1 Opitutales bacterium
CGTTGTCCTCGAGGACGTGGCCTCCCGCCGCGCCTTCATCGAGGACAACGCACTGAACGTGAGCTACCTGGACGTATAACACGAAGCGCTGCGCCGCATACGCGCGAACGGTCCCACAGACACAACCTCAAGACACTTTTTTCAGATGTACACCGAAAAAGAACAGATCACCTCATGCAGCATCACCTCGGTGATGGAACGAGCCTACATCTCATATTCGATGTCGGTCATCGTTTCCCGCGCCCTGCCTGATGCCAGAGATGGTCTCAAACCCGTCCAGCGGCGCATCCTCTACGCCATGTTCCGCGAGGGCCTGCTGGCCAACCGTTCCTACGACAAGTGCGCGGGCGTGGTGGGCGAGGTGCTCAAGAACTATCACCCGCACGGCGACACAAGCGTTTACGACACCCTCGTGCGTCTGGGCCAGAACTGGGTCATGCGGTATCCGCTGATCGACCCGCAGGGCAACTTCGGTTCCGTGGACGGCGACCCCGCCGCCGCATACAGGTACACGGAGTGCCGCATGACGCACATCGCGCACGAGATGCTGCACGACATCGACGAGAACACCGTCGATTTCGTCCCCAATTACAAGGAGAGCACGACGGAACCCTCCGTCATGCCGAGCGCCGTGCCGAACCTGCTCATGAACGGTTCCACGGGTATCGCGGTGGGCATGACCACGAACATCCCCCCGCACAATCTGGGCGAGCTTATCGACTCCATCATCATGGTGATCGACAACCCGATGGTGAGCATCGACGAGATCATCAAGGTCATGCCGGGGCCGGACTTCCCCACGGGCGGCGCAATCGTGGGCCGCAAGGGCTGCGAGTCCTACATGCGCACGGGCAGGGGCATCGTCAAGGTGCGCGGCATCGTTCACGTCGAGGAGCTAAAGCAGGGCAAGGAGCAGATCGTGATAACCGATCTGCCCTACAACACGAACCGTTCCGCGCTGGTGCAGAAGATCGCGCAACTGGCCCACGAAAAGGTCATTGAGGGCATTTCCGACCTGCGCGACGAGAGCGACACCCAGACCCGCATCGTCATAGAGCTGAAGCGCGGCGAAGTGGCGCGGCCCATCGTCAACAAACTTTTCAAGCACACCGCTCTGGAGTCGTCCTTCGGCGTCATCATGCTCGCCCTCGTGGACAAGCGTCCCCGCGAGATGAACATCCGCGAGATGATCGACCAGTACATCTACCACCGCCGCGACGTGGTGTTCCGCCGCACGCAGTTCCGCAAGGACAAGGCGGAGGCAAGGGCCCACATTCTGGAGGGCCTCAAGATCGCGCTGGACAATCTGGACGATTTCGTGCGCATCATCCGCGCCAGTTCCAACCGCGAAGAGGCGAAAGTCAGCCTGCGCGCACGGTATCTGCTCTCCGAGAAACAGACCGACGCCATTTTGGACATGCGCCTGTACCAGCTCACCGGGCTGGAGCGCGACAAGATCGAGGCCGAGTACGAGGACCTCATCAAGACCATCGCCGCGCTGACCGAGATTCTTGAAAACGAGCACCGTCTGCTGGACGTGATCAAGGGAGAGCTGCGCGACATACGCACCCGTTATTCGGACCTGCGCCGCACGGCGTTTGTGGACGCCGAGGGCGAGTTCCGCATGGAAGACCTGATCGTGAACGAAGGCTGCATCATCACCTTCACCCACAACGGCTTCATCAAGCGCACCCCGGTTTCCAGCTACCGTTCGCAGAAGCGCGGCGGCAAGGGCGTCATCGGCACAGGTTCCTACGAGGAAGACTTCGTGGAGCACCTGTTCACCGCCAGCACGCACGACTACGTCATGTTCTTCATGAACAACGGCAGGGTGTACGTGGAGAAGGTGTACGACATACCCGAGGGAACCCGCATCTCGAAGGGGCGCAGCATCGCCAACGTTCTGGAGATGCAAAAGAACGAGCGCCTCTCGACGATCATCACGGTCAAGGACTTTTCGGAGAACTTCCACCTCGTCATGGCCACGCGCCTCGGCGTCATCAAGAAGACCAATCTGGCCGAGTACGTGAACTACCGCAAGGGGGGCATAATCGGCATCAACATCGACGAGGGCGACGAACTTATCGGCGTCAAGCTGACATCCGGTATCGACGAGCTTGTGATGCTCACCCGCGCAGGCATGTCCATCCGCTTCAACGAGGAGGATTTGCGCGATCAGGGCCGCGCCACGCGCGGCGTCAGGGGCATCAGCCTGAAGGACGACGAGGATTACGTCGTGACGCTGGCTGTGGTCAAACAGGACGAGACCCTTCTGATCGCCGGGCAGAACGGGCAGGGCAAACGCACGGAATTCAGCGAATACCGGCTTCAGAACCGCGGCGGCAGCGGCATCATAGCCATTCGCACAAGCGGCGTCGCGGGCGCGTTGTCGGTACACGATTCGGACGAAATCATGCTTCTAACTAAGAGCGGTCAGGCCGTGCGCACCCGTGTGAACGAGATGCGCGTGATCGGTCGCACGACGATGGGCGTGAAGCTGATCAACCTCGCCGAAGGCGACAAGCTGATCGGTCTTTCCAAAGTTGTTGAAGTGGATGTGGACGAGGCTTAGCCGGAAACATATGTGACGGGATAATTCGGACCAACAGAGTCATGAGGTCAGGGACGGCATACTGCTTATTGATGATAATCTGCGGCGCTCCCCTGATTATGCAGGCTCAGACCGAAGCGCCGCGCGAGCCTATGGCCCGGTCCGATCCGCCCATCGTTCTGCGTCTTGAAGGCGAAGTATGGCGCGGTTCCGCCGACGACGCGCTCCGGGCCGGGCTGCCTTCCGTGGCGCGGGACATGTATCTGCGCCTTCTGGAGACCAACCCGGCGCTGGCCGACGAGCCGGACTTCGTGCGCTCGCTTTCCGCCGCGTACATCGATCTGGGGCAGGGGAGCGAAGCGGGCGCGCTGCTTCAGGCCCATCCTTCCGCGCTTGCATGGTGGCGGCTGCACATGGCGCTGGTCCGCCTTATGGACGGGGAGACCGCGCAGGCGGCTGCGCTGCTGGCCCCGCCTTTCGACTCGGCGTCGTTGGACGAGTCCCTGCGCTCCTGGTACCATCTGGCTCTGGGGATGATCAAGGCGCGCGGCGGGGACGCCAAGGCCGCCTCCGACGAGTATTCCAAGGCGATGGACGGGGCGCCGGACGGGCTTCGCTCGCAGGTGGAACTTCTGCTCTTGCGCGACCAGCTTACGCAGGGCAAGGCATCGAACTCCGTCGTGGCGGACCTGCGCCTGCGCCTGCGCGACCTTCAGGGCCAGCGCGGCGGCTTCGAGGCCGGGCGTCTGCTCGCCATAGCCCTGTTCCAGCTAGGCAGGCAGGCGGAGGCGTTGAGCGTCCTCGACGACCAGCTACGCTTCATCGGCGTGAGCGAGGCCGGGACGCGCGAACAGTTGCTCATGCTCGTGGGCTTCATCGCGGGGCCAAACACCGGGCGTGGGCGCGTGGCTCTTCAGCAGGTGCTCATGAACGCCGACGCCCCGCGCAGCCTTTTGAAAAACGCGCTGGGCATGCTGGCGAGCGCGTCCTCCGGGGAGAACAGTGCCTCGTTCCGCGAGATAATCGACACTGTCATTTCGCGCGAGCCGAACCATCCGCTGATGGACGAACTTCTGCTCGTGCGCTCGGATTTGTCCATCCGCGAGGGCCGCCTTGAGGAGGCTACGCAGGACGCCCAGCGAATCATCGACCAGTTCCCCGCCAGCGGACTGAGGCATCCCGCGATGCGCTCGCTTGCATACCTTTCCTATGTCCGCAAACCGCCCCAGTACCGCACCTCGGCAAGCTATCTGACGCAGTTGCGTTCGGAGCTTCCCGAAGGCCGGGAGCGGGCCGTCGTGGGCCTGCTGATCGCGGACTGTTTCTTCCTCAACGGGGACTATGCCAACGCGGCATCCGCATACGAGGACTTGCGGAACGAGACGGTGATCGATCCCGGCATGGTGTTCTACCAGATGGTGCTTTCGGAACTGAAGGCGGGCAGGCTGGACGATGCGCGCGCGGCGATGGGCAGCCTCGATTCCGGGGCCGGTCAGGTCGATCCCATGCATCGCTGGCGGGCGGAGTGGAACATGATTCACGCCATGCGTGAGCGCGGCCAGTCCGCCGACGCTTTCGCCCGGCTTGCCGCGCTTCTTGCCAGAGGCGGGCCGAACGCCCCGCCGCCTTCGCTGCGCCTGCGCCTGATGTGGCTCGAAGCGCAGCTTTCCCTCGACGCTGGCCGTCCGGAGCAGACGCCGGGCCGCTGTCAGGCCGTTCTGGACGCCCTTGGCGCCGTGCCGGACGACGTGCTGGACCCGGCACAGAGGGTCGTCATTTCCAGTCACACCCTGCTGTTGAAGGCGCAGGCCCTGCTCGCCGTGGACAACGAGGCCGAGGCCTCCACCACGCTGGACCTGCTGCGCAACCAGCATCAGGACAGCGCGGCGGCGCAGAATTCCTACCTCGTGCAGGCCCGCTGGCTGGTTTCGCACGAGCGTCTCGTGGAGGCCCAGCGCATGCTCGTGGCCCTCGCGGACCGCTATCCCGGCAGCGATCAGGCCCCCGTGGCCCTCTGGGAAGCCGCGCTGGCTTCTGAACAGCGGGGGCTGGAGGTCACTTACCGGGAGGCCATATCGCTGCTGGACCGCCTCGTGAGCGAATATCCCAAGAGCGACCTCGTGTTCTACGCGCGGCTGCATCAGGGGGACATTCTGCGCAAACTCAACGACTTTGCCACGGCCCTTCTGGCCTACGAGGATCTGGTCAACCGCTTCCCGCAGCATCCGGCCCTGTATCTGGCCCGCATGAGCAGGGCGGACTGCATCATTTCCCAGTCCGTGCACAATCCGGCGCGCCGGATTGTGCACGGACTGGGAAATGATGCAGTCCGCCCTGCTCATGCGG
>JBAZHO010000180.1:0-4873 GCA_041652375.1 Opitutales bacterium
TCATTTGCCGATGCAGAAAGTGGAGAATACAAGGTCCAGAACGCGTTCGCTGTCCACGCGGCCCACGATTTCCTCCAGAGCGCCGAGGGCGGCGCGCAGGTCGCTGGCGGCCAGTTCCGGCGGCTCCCCGTCGCGCATCTTGTCGATGGCAAGCGCGATATTATCAGACATAACGCGGAGCGCCCCGGCGTGTCTCGCGCCGACAAGCACCTCGTCCTGACCGGGGGCCTTGTACGTGGCGTCCAGAGCGGCGGTGATCTCGCCCCGCAGCGCGTCGATGCCCCGTGCGTCCAGCGCGCTGATGCGGACGTGCCTTGTCTGCGGCATCCATGCGGAAAGGTCCGCGCTGGCGGGTAGGTCGCATTTGTTTTCCACGATTATCAGGCCCGCGCTCTTGCGCAGCGTTTCCACGCGGAAGGGTAGGGTAGGGGGCGCGAGCGTGCTGTCCACGACAAGCAGCACAAGGTCCGCCCGCCCGATCTGGGCAAGGCTCTTCTCGATGCCCTTGTGTTCCACCTCGCAGCCGCCTTCGCGCAGTCCGGCAGTGTCCACCACGCGCAACAGGTGTCGCCCCACGAGCAGCCGCGCCTCGATATAGTCCCGCGTCGTGCCGGGTTCCGCGCTCACGATGGCCCGGTCCTCGCCCAGAAGGACGTTCAGCAGGCTGCTTTTGCCCGCGTTCGGCAGTCCCGCGATGACCGTACACGCGCCCTCGCGCAACATTGCGGAATAGGGGGCCGTGGCGATGAGCGACTTCGCATCGTTCTGCAGCGCAATTAGTTGCGCCACCGGGCCTTCGCTGCTTTCCGGCGGCAGGTCCTCCTCCGGGAAGTCTATGTAAGCCTCCGTGTAGGCAAGGATGCGCAGCAGGCGTTCCAGCAGGGCGTTGACGGCCTTGCCCACGCTGCCGTCGAGCTGCCGCCGCGCCGCTTCGAGGGCGGACTCGCTGCGCGCGCTTATAATATCCTGCACGGCCTCGGCCTGAGTGAGGTCCATGCGCCCGTTCAGAAAGGCGCGGCGGGTGAATTCCCCGGCCTGCGCGGCCCGGCATCCCCGCGCCAGCAGGTCGTCGATAACCTGACGGACGATGAGCGGGTTGCCGTGACAGTTGATCTCCAGCATCGCCTCGCCGGTGTATGAAGCGCCTTCCGCGTAGGGCAGAAAAACGCAGCGGTCCAGCACTTGCCCGTCGAGCGTCCTGTAAGCCCCGTAAAATGATTTTCGCTCTTCAACGGGCCTGCCGCCTGCGAACAGCGCCGAAAGACGCGCACAGGCCGGTCCGCTGAGGCGGATAATTGCCAGTGCGCTCTCGGCGGCGGGCGTCGCCGAAGCCACGATCGTGTCAGCGTCCATATACATAAGGCCTGACATTATCTCCGGGAAGGCGGGAACCTGCAATCCACATTCTTTTCGCGTGGTGCGGAAGCGTTTCGTCCACCTCTCAAAACGCTGATTCACCTCGTTTTTCTGCCTAATCACATTATATCACATACAATCATTTCATAATAAACAGGTTGTTCACACCTGTCCTGCGGGATGGGTCGAATTCGCCCGCGAAGGCCGATGATTCCACGTGGAACAACATGTGAATAACTTGTGGACAAGTTTGGACCTTCTGGAAACCGCGTGAAAATGCCGTTTCGCGCAGCGGGCGGGATGGACGAAAGCCGCGCCCTAAGCGCCCTTGAGGAAGGCGGCCAGCGCTGCGGCCATGCGTTCGCCTATGCCGTCCACCTGCGTCAGTTCTTCCGCGCTCGCGGCCTTCATGCGCTCTATGGTCTTGAAGTGCGCGAACAGGGCCTTGCGCTTCGCCGGGCCGATTCCGGGAAAGTCGTCCAGAATGCTCTCGCGTATCCTCCGGCTGCGCAGATCGGCGTTGTATGTGTTGGCAAAGCGGTGCGCCTCGTCTCGCAGGCGCTGTAGCAGCTTGCGCGCCTCGCTCTCCGGGGGCAGGTCCAGCGGAAGCCGTCCGTCGGCGAAGAAGATGCGCTCGTGCTTTTTGGCGAGGCCGATCATGAAAGGCGGCTCGATGCCGTGTTCGATGAACGAGCGCAGGGCCGCGCCGACCTGTCCCTGCCCGCCGTCCAGCACCAGCAGATCGGGGAAGGGCCTGCCTTCATCGAAAAGCCTCTTGTAGCGGCGGCCCACGACCTCCTCCATCGCGCGGAAGTCGTCGTTGCCCGCGAAGCTCTTGATGCGGAAGCGGCGGTACTGCTTGGTGTCCGGCGCGCCGCCGCTGAAGCGCACCATGCTGGCCACGCAGAAAGTCCCGCTGATGTGGGAAATGTCGAAGCATTCCATGTGCAGCGGCGGCCCTTTCATACCGAGGGCCAGCCCAAGCTCCGCCAGCACGGCGTCGTCTCCGGGGTGCATTTCTGGCAGGACGGCGAACTTGCGGGCGGGGGACAGGGTGCTCTCCATCGCGCGGGCAAGGTCCCGCAACTGCGCCGCCTGCTCGTAGTCGCGCTTTTCGGCGGCTTCGCGCATCTGACTGCGCACCGCCTCCAGCCATTCGCGGCTGCGCCCTTCGAGGAAGTTCATGGCGGCCTCCACCCGGGCGCGGTAATCCTCTGCGGCGACGATGTTCGCGTGCCCGAAGATTTCCGCCCGCATGTCGTCGTACAACTTCCAGCGCCCGTCGGGCAGCGGGGTGGGGGAGGCGTCGGCCAGCAGAATCCCGAACTGGCCGCGCATCTGGAGCAAGGTCTTGCGCATCTGGCTGGCGAACACGAAGGGGCCGAAGTAGCGGCTGCGCTCGCTGGTCTTGATGCGCGTGATGCGGAAACGCGGCAGCGCGCCTTCGAGGTCCACGCGCACAAGCGGGTAACGCTTGTCGTCGGTCAGCTCGGTATTGTATTTCGGCTTCCAGTGCTTGATGAGGCGGCTCTCCAGAAGCAGGGCCTCCGCCTCGCTGCGCACCTCGAAGATTTCAAAGTCGTGGATCAGGTCCAGCATGGCGGCCACCTTGGGCTGCTGGGCCTTCTGGAGGCGCGAAGGCTGGAAGTAGGTCGTCACCCTGCGCTTGAGATTCCTTGCCTTGCCCACGTAAAGAATCGCACCCAGTCTGTCCTTCATGAGGTAAACGCCGGGATTTTCCGGCAAATGTCGAAGTTTTTCCTTCAAGGAACTCGAGTCTCTGTTTGGCATTTGCGTGAACGCGGGTATAATGGAGTACGCTTAATGCGCCTTGCAACCGTTCAAGCGGCACATCAATTCCTTCATGTCATGCCAATAAAGAAGAGACTGGAAATTCTTAGCCTCGGCGATGAACTTCTGCTCGGACTGCGCGACAATGCGCATCTTTCCTATCTGGGGCGGGAACTTGCACGCAAAGGCATTTTCATTGCCCGCGATCAGGAAATCCGGGACAACGCCGAGGAGATACGCAACTACTTTCTGGACGCTTGGCGGCGTGCGGACATCGTCATAACCACGGGCGGCCTAGGACCCACCGGCGACGACCTCACGCGCGAGGCCATTGCCGACGCCCTCGGGCTGGAGCTTGTCGAAAGCGAAGTGGCGGCGCAAAGCATACGCGAACGTCTAGCCTCCCTTGGCCGCATGCCCGGCGCTTCGCACCTGCGGCAGGCCCTCGCGCCCCGGGGTGCGGAAATACTGCCCAACCGCAACGGAACCGCGCCCGGCGTATGGCTGGAGAAGGACGGCAAGATACTCATCATGCTGCCCGGCCCCGGTGCCGAGATGCGCCCGATGTTCATGGAACAGGTCCTCCCGAGGCTGGAGGCGCGGGACATCGCCCTGATCAACGACGCCTACCTTCAACTGCGCACCTGCGGCATCCCCGAGAGCGAGCTTGAGCCCATGCTCGCGCCCGTGCTCGAACCCTACGGACAGCGCATCAAAGTGGGTTATTGCGCACATGTCGGCATGGTTGACGTGCGCATCGGCGCGGCGGACGATAGCCTGTCGTGGCACGAGATAGAAACCATCGGCGCCAACTGCCGCGATGCGCTCGGCCCGGACTATGTCGGAAGCGGCGACGCCAGCCTTGCCGAAGTGATCGTGCGCAAGCTCCGCGCCATGGAACACACGGTGGCCGTGGCCGAATCCTGCACCGGCGGCCTCTTGAGCAGCGCCTTTGCGGAGATTCCCGGCGCGTCAAAAGTCTTCCGTGGCGGCGTGGTCTGCTACAACAACGACATCAAGCTGGAGCTGCTGGACGTGCCCGAGGACATACTCGACCAGCACGGCGCGGTAAGCTCGGAAACCGCTGTCGCAATGGCAATGGGCGCGCAGGAACGTCTGGATTCGGACTACGCTCTGTCCGTGACCGGGTTCGCCGGTCCTGACAACGGAGGCGCGGGCAGCGCTCCGGTAGGGACGATCTTTTTCGGCTTCGCCTCGCCCGTGGGCGTATGGTCCCGCAAGGTGTTTCTGGCCGGCACGCGCCAGAACGTGCGCGAACGCGCCACCGTGATCGCTCTGGACTGGATGCGGCGCAAGCTGATGAAATACGAGGCCCTCGATTCTCCGTCCGATCTTACGCTGGAAACAGTCGCGGAATGACGAGATCGACGCCGGATACAACATTGCGTGACCGCGCATGATGCCCCGTGATACGGGCTGATGATTTAACATGTCGGCACGGCCTGCTTGCGCGGCAAAGGCCGGAATAATTTCTAAAACGGTTTCGATCAACAACCGGCCAGTCCCATAGCGCTGAAGGCGCGGCATGATCCTGCATTATGTCGCGCCTTCGGCGCTTCAAGAAAAGAAGACTATCATTCTTTCATCATACCCAAGGTTTGCCCTAGAGCGATTGCCAAAAGAAAACCGAAATAGAACCCAAAATTTTTATCCGCAGATAAGCAGGGATAAAAAAGGGATTGGAAAACCAGAACTTTTTCTTCTC